>JAZDFP010000306.1:0-7038 GCA_043807745.1 Planctomycetota bacterium | reverse complement strand
ATCCTCTTTACGTTCCCTTAATGGAGGAAGCGTAATCTTGATGACATTCAGTCTGTAATAAAGGTCTTCACGAAACTTGCCTTGATTGACCAGTTCCTTAAGGTTCTTGTTGGTGGCACTGATGATTCTAACATCTACCTTTCGGGTTTCTGTTCCGCCAACCGGTATGAAGGTTCCTTCCTCAATCACCCTGAGGAGTTTTACCTGAAGTGCCTGCGACATCTCTGCAATCTCATCTAAGAAGATAGTCCCTTTGTCCGTAGACTCAAATATCCCTTTTTTATCCCTAATCGCACCTGTGAAAGAGCCTTTGGTATGTCCGAATAGTTCGGATTCCAGGAGTGTCTCTGCCAAACTGCCGCAGTTCAGCGGATTAAATGTGCCATTTTTTCTTGGGCCATTGTAATGTATAGTGTGTGCAACGAGTTCCTTGCCTGTGCCGGTCTCACCTTCAATCAGCACCGGGCTATCGCTATCAATCACACGGCTGAGTAGTCTAAAGACATCCTGCATCGGTTTACTTCTACCGATAATATTGTCAAATTGATATTTCTCATAAAGTGCCTTTTCTAATTCGCTAATCCGCTTTGTATGTTCACCAGTTTCTATTGCAGTCTTGACAATTTCTTCTACAATCACATTTGTAAGTTTGAGCATTACTTCAAAGAGTTCCTTAGAGATAGGGATAATATCAAAGTATGCCTTTTTTAATTGTTCTAAATCTACACCTGTGTTCTTTACCCGTTCGGCAATCTCTTGCCATTCGGTCTCGTTGGGTTGATGAAGAAGTAGTCCACCCAGTATAGCGACACAGCCACAATACTTATTGTGAACAATTATTGGAATAGCCATCTCAGTCAGACCCGCATAACAGGTGCAAATATCGATTTTACCCGTGGTTGAAATTCGAGCGAAGGCTTGTTTTGCTAATTCATCACACTGCCGGCTCCCTTCCTTTGTCTTCCAAAGAAGATCGCAAAAGGGGAGAGGAAAAGGTTCATAGGGTCCCCGGATGCTTTGCCACTCCTCAAGTGTAATACCCATAGCACCAAAATCACCGAATCCAACATTTCTTTTAAATATCTGTTTAAACAAAATGATTGTCTGCTGATATGAAGGAGAGGCAAAGACTTTTTCCCAGACTTTAGCGTTTAATTTAATTTGTTCCATAGCGTATAAACACCATATAATTGCAAAAGTGAATAATTAGAATTCTATAACCAGGGGACGCAATACTAATTATCCATAAATATGCCTGCCCGTCCGTCAGGCGGGTATTGTGTCGCCTGATTTTCACACTTCTCACTCTTTTGGAGGATTATTTTACCTGCCCCTACCTGATTGCCTACCAGTTGGACTCGGTCGATTGGACGGCGGAGCACCTCTACCCTTCTTACCGCCACAAGACCCTTTACCTCCACGGCCGATGTCTTTGCCTGAACCACGTTTACTCATAACTACTTCCTTTCTGTGTTTGTTGGTTGCCTAATTTTGAAGAATCCAGGAACACAATACTCAATTAAATTAAACAACAGGATTAAACTGATTAAGATAAATATCCGTTAAATCCCTGCCTGCGGCAGGCAGGTGCTTAATCCCGTTGTAAAAAGGAAATTCCTATACAATTAAATTATTCAGTATACTGTCCCCCCAGCCTTTGGCGAGGCTTCGCCTGCGGGCGAACGAATTCAGCGCAAAACCTTATTCCTCAGGGTATCCTAATTCCTTAAGTGCATTACGCGCCCGGGTTATTAAATCATCATCAAGATCAATTGCTTTCTTTAAAATCTGATTTAGGAAATCGGCAAATTTCTTGGCATCAATCTTGTCTTTGGCGCCTAATTCAACTATTGTAATACCTGCTACCGCGATTATTACCCAATTTTTGCTATCTCTGTCATTTAATAGTTTAAGAAGTTCCGGCACTGCATCCTGAGCGCCGAGTTTACTCAAGGTTGCCATAGCCACCATGCGGATATTTACGTCCGCATCATTGATGAGTTTTATTATTTCGGGAATGGCATCTTTGACATCATTGGCATCAAAACTACCAAGTGTTGTAATGATTTCCCTGCGAACGTTTTTATCTTCGAGCAGATTTACTAAATCTGGGATTGCCTCTTTAGCTTTGAGTTTACCGAGCGCCCTTACTATTAACGGACGGATATTCTTATTTTCGATATTATCCAGTAATTTTATTATTTCGGGAATAGCATTCTTGATACCCATATTGCCGAGCGCTTCAGCAGATTTGCCGCGCACGTTAATATCCTTATCATTTAATAACTTCATCAAATTAGACACCATCTCTTTCTCGCCGATTAAACCGAGCGCCTCAATACCGGCGCAGCGTATGTCCGAATTGGTATCCTTGAGCATCTTCTTGAATTCCGGAATCGCTTCTTTGACGCCAAGTTTACCAAGGGCTATCGCAGCATTAATCCGCACCTCCACTTCCAATGCCTTAAGCATTTTCATTATATCTGGAATTACGTCTTTATCTTTAACGCCAAGGTAACCGCATGCAAAAGCGGCACCACCCCGCACTCCACTATCTTTATCCTTGATGAGTTTTTTGATTTCCGGTATTGCCTCTTTAACACCTAATACACCAAGTATCTTAGCACTCAACTCCCGCACATTCGCCTCTTTAAACTTAAGTAATTCCATCAATCCGGGAATTGAGTCTTTGGCTTTTAGTCTAACAAATTCGTTATAAACTCTCGAACGCAGCTCCCAATCGCCATCCTTCATTTTTTGTATCAAATCCTTGATATAACTAGGGCGGTCAGGTGGCAGCGGCGGCGCCGGCTCTTCGCCTGCTTCTTCAGCCCAGGCATAAATTCCTGATACCATAATTATTAATGCGATAACGATTAACAATATCTTTTTCATTATCTTACCTCCTTTAAAATAATTATATCAATCGAGAAAACTTCGTAACCACGAATGAACTCGAATAGTTTAATGAGTGCCAATTTAATATTAGTGTTTATTCGTGTCCATTAGTGGTTTCATTTTACACTTTTGGCATCTCCTGGATTTTTCTGATAATAGCGGATGTAGAAATATCTGGTATCAGCGGCACGCGGATAACCTTACCGCCGTATTTTCTGATAACATCAGCCCCGACAATATTATCATCTCCCCAGTCTGCACCCTTGATTAAGACATCGGGCTTAATTCTTCTAATGAGTTCCAACGGAGTTGATTCATCAAAAATCACGATGTAATCAATTGCAGAAAAAGAAGATAATATTGAGGTGCGATTACGTTGGTCAAGTATAGGCCTATGAATCCCTTTAATCCTGCGTACGGATTTATCTGAATTCAAGCCAACGATTACAATATCACCTTGAGAACGGGCTAATTCCAATGTCTTGATATGCCCCTGATGTATCAGGTCAAAACAGCCATTGGTAAAGACTGTCTTTTGTTGATTGGATTTTTTGCTCTCTAAAATCTTGAGTAACTGGGGAAGAGTTTTAAGTTTATCTTGCCCGCTTCGCCGACTCTGGGAGACTTGGCACGGCAGCGAGGCGAGTGTCGGGACAAGATTATGATGTTGGATGATTTCATTTCTGGTAACAGTCGCAGTGCCGACTTTACTGACGACGACACCGGCGGCTAAATTAGCCAGATGTAATGCCTGTTGATAGGATAATTCGGAAGCAAGGGCAATACCCAATGCGGCTAAAACAGTATCACCCGCACCGGTAACATCATAGACATCACGATGTCGTGCCCGGTCATATGCTGATACACCCTTCCTATCAAGCAGATAAAGCCCATTAGGCCCAAGCGTGATAATCACAAATTCCAGGGCATATTTCCTGAGCATCTGCCGGGCAGCGATTTTGTAAGCATTATGGTCGTCAGTAATCTTTATGCCGGTGGCATCTTCGGTTTCAGAACGATTCGGGGCGAGAGCAGTTGCTCCCCGGTATTTACTGAAATCAGCACCTTTGGGTCCGATTAAAACTTTCTTTCTATGTCTACGACATAATGAGATAATCTTTGATAGAATGGTTTTTGTTAGAATACCTTTATTGTAATCGGATAGAATTACTACGTCTACAGATTTAATATTATCCGATACTGATTGCATTAATTTTCTTTCAATCATTGATTGAATAAAATATTCATCATTCTGCATTTCCCTATCAACTCTCAGCATTTGCTGGTCGTGAGCAACCATTCTTTCTTTTACTGGAGTAGTCCTATTTTTATCAATTATAATTCTTCTATAATCAAGACTATGGATACCCCATTTCTTTTTGATACCTTTAAAGAGATGTAATATTTCCTTGCTGGCTGAATCAGTGCCAATAATACCTAAAATAGTTACTTGAGCACCTAAGGTAACAAGATTATACGCCACATTAGCAGCACCCCCAAGACGATTATCTTTTTCGTCTATGACTTTTAGGACTTGAATAGGCGCTTCCGGAGAAATGCGGTCTACACTACCCCGAATATAACGGTCAAGTATGAAATCGCCAATAACCAATACCTTCGGAGATGATAATTTATTTATTAAGTCGGCATTCATAGTCGTTGTTTATACTAATGATGTAATTCTTGTCAACCTTAATAAGAACAATTTATGGCAAAATTCTTGGCTTAATAAACTTTCTATGTAATATGAATCTATCGCTATATTGAGAAAACAACCCCATGAAAAACATATTTATTGTCATCGGGACAAAGAATAAACATAAAATTAAAGAGATACTGGCTATCTGGCGACAATTCAACCAGAATACTCCACCCCGCCAGAGGCGGGTCTGCCCCGCCACGGCGGGACACAGGGTAGCCATCCTACGCTGTTCCGAAGCTACGGAGTGGCGAAAGACAGCAAGAAAAAGACTGCATCCGATAATCAGATTCCTTCCGTTAAGTTCATTTCCTGATATACCGGCAGTAAAAGAAAACGGACTGACATATTCAGAAAATGCGGCTAAAAAAGCACTCATCTGGGCGAAAAATACCGGTTATCTGACTTTAGCAGAAGATTCCGGCATAGAGGTAAGGGCATTAAAGTGGCAACCTGGTCGTTATTCAGCCCGATATGCTTATATGAACAAAACCAAGAATGCACCTCATAAGAATAATAACCGGAAATTATTAAATAAGTTACAGGGATTACCTATGTCTAAAAGAACTGCCCGGTATAGATGTTCTGCCGTGCTCGCTTCACCGCAAGGTAAAATTATTGCCAAATCAGAAGGAATTTGTTGGGGTAAGATTGCCTTCAAATCTATGGGGAAAAATGGATTTGGATATGACCCTGTATTCATACCACGCCATAAAACTATTGGTTCCAATCAATTAACCTTTGGACAACTGCCGATAAAGTTAAAACATTCTATCAGCCACCGGGGTAAAGCCTTACGAAAGATATTTCAAAGATTACCTCAAATTCTTGACACTTTATACAAGAAACCATATAGTATAAAAAATAAATACAATAATGATTAGTCTATAATTGAGGAGAATAAAGGATGTTACAAAAAGAAACATTACAGAAAATAGGATTAATTGCCGGCGGACTCATTATAGTGGTATTCTTCGTATTAATCGTCATTATACATTATGACGTCAAGCAAGAACTTAAAGATCAGGTAACAAGTATGGAACTAAAAAATGCCGAATTAACACAACAATTTAATAAGGAAAAATCGGCACTTACTGAAGATTATGCAAAGAAAATAGAACAATTATATCCAAAACATGAACAAGCAATAAAGGATATCAAACAAGAATATGAAACGGAAATCCAGACTCTTACAGCAAAATATCAAACAGAACAAGTAACTTTAGAAAAAGAGAATATCCGAATGAACAAATTGTTAGAAGACCCTGACAAACGCATCCCAATATTAATAGAAGAAAATTCCAATCTTGTTAAACGTCTATTAGATTTATACACAAAAGAACTGGAAAAATACCGGGCACGCACTGTCACTTCTAATAAAGAATATGAACAAGCATATAGTGATTACAAGTTATTTATCAATGTTGCACAGTGCAATGAAATAGGCAAAGTTTTCAAAACAGATGTGGAATCATTCAAATCTTTCGCTGATACTTATAGGGAATTCCTTAAGGCAAAAGAACCGGTTCTGACCAGCCTTGGACTGGATCCCATATCATACCGCACACCGCTTGAAGAAACAATGGGTGAATCCGAAAAAACACTTTCAAATATGGAGAAAGAAAATGGTCGTTTAATCGAACGTAATTTGAAGATAAATTCATCTTTGGATTGGCAAAATACGGGCATTTCCGTAAGTGCAGGAGATATCGTTTATATTTTGGCTGTAGGTGAATGGTCTGTCAGACCGAAAAAATATCAGAATTACAATGCGGACGGCAACGCAGACCTACCAACAAAATACCGCCGTCCTCAATTTGAAAAGATAAACACCGGTGCACTTGTTGCGCATATTATATCTAATATTGAAAAACCTATTAATGAAGAAGGGAAACAAGGCAAGAAATTCTCTTTTACAGCTGATATGAAAGGAATATTAGAACTTGCCATTAATGATAATGACTTTCAGGATAATAGTGGTGAATTAAATGTCAGGATTGTTATCAAAACAACAACGGAATAATCACTTTTATGCATAATACAAAAATCATTGGCGAAGGATTTACCTTTGACGATATCCTCTTAGTGCCCCAAAAATCCGAGATTATCCCGACTGATGTTAATACTAAAACAATTTTTTCACGCCATATATCCCTTAATATTCCGATAGTTTCTTCGCCAATGGACACAGTTACTACAGCTAATCTATCTATTGCCTTAGCCCAGGAAGGTGGAATCGGAATTATCCATCGTAATCTGACCATAGACGAACAAGTCCGTGAAGTTATAAAAGTTAAACGTTCTGCCAGCGGAATTATTGCCGACCCGGTTTGCCTTTCTCCTGATGAAAGTATCAAAACTGCAAAACAGATAATGGCTGATTATCATATTTCCGGTATTCCCATAGTTCTGGATAATAAAAAATTAGTCGGGATACTCAC
>JAZDFP010000305.1:0-6016 GCA_043807745.1 Planctomycetota bacterium | reverse complement strand
AGTATCAAGCCCATTCGGGTTGACCGTGCCATTTAATCTGGCTGAAATATAAGTGATATTATCCGTATCATTGGTGGTACAGGTCGGTGGTGAACCAACAGGTGACCCTGTAGCAAATGTCAGATTATTTCCATTGGTTGTTCCTCCGGCATTGGTCGCCACCACCCTGAAGTTATATGTGGTAGATATTGATAATGAAATTACATTTGCAGTAACAAAAATAGGATTTGTACCACTACCAGGAAAAAAGACAACAGTTGCACTAATTCCATACGATATGGTGGTACCATAATCAAAGTAGCAAGAGGTAACATTCAATCCCTTAGGATTGACCGTGCCATTTAAGGTAGCAGTAGTTTGCGTGACGTTAGTGGCGGCATTGGTTGTTACTGATGGACTTTGTGGTGGTGGGGTACTACTGCCGCTACCACTTCCGCCTCCGTAATCAATATAATTAAAAACGGTTACAAATGCGACCAAGAACAAGACCGCTATTATATAATACAGACGGTTTTTCATACTTCCTTTTTCCTTTTAGAGAGTGTTAAATCCAGACAATCTTTTAGTTGGTTGGATTGTTACAGTCTCTTATCCCGATACACTGTGTTGGGGTTATTTATTATTAATCTGTGAAAACAATACTCATTTATTGTAATAATGTCAAAAAATCTGTGGTTACAAGTATCCGTCACTCTGGATTTTGCAGAGGTTATGATAGATGCCATGCTTTTCCAATAACTCCTGATGAGTGCCTTGTTCACGGATTTCTCCCTTATGAATAACATAGATGCGGTCTACATTCTGAATAGTTGATAATCGGTGTGCGATAATGATAGAGGTCATCTTTTTGACCATCTTCTTAATCGCTTGCTGGATGTAATATTCGGTTTCTACATCAACCGATGAGGTGGCTTCGTCCAATATCAGGATAGATGGGTTAAATGCCATTGTCCGGGCAAATGCAAGTAACTGACGTTGTCCGGCTGAGATGGTCATTCCGCGTTCACCGATACGGCTGTCGTATTTCTGGGGCAATTTTTCAATAAAGGTGGAAGCAAATACCTCTTCGCAGGCATATTTTACTTTATCTGGGGTGATTATTTCATCCCAGAGTGATATATTATCGTGGATGGTGCCGGCGAAAAGGAAGACGTCCTGCAAGACTATACCCAGTCGTCGGCGCAGGTCTTCTTGTCTCATCTGTTTGATGTCAATGCCGTCAATTAGAATCCTACCCGAATCCACATCATAAAAACGGCAGAGCAGGTTGATAATGGTAGATTTACCGCTGCCGGTAACGCCAACAAAGGCGATGCTTTCATTCCTCTTTATCTTAAACGAGACATTCTTCAAGACAGTCCCGCCCGGGCGGGAGGGCTCGTATGAGAAGGTAACATTATCAAATACAATCTCACCCATTCCTTGTACGCAAGGGCTGGGTTGAGCAGGGTTTTGAATTTCAATGGGGGTATCTATAATCTTGAAGATACGTTCGGCTGATGCCATTGCGCCCTGGAACATAGTGTATTTGTCCGTCAAGTCCTGAATCGGGGCAAAGAATGATGAACTATATTCCAAAAAAGTATATAGAACACCGAACATAATTACTTTACCCATCACGAGACCGCCGCCGAAATATAAAAGCAGAGCAATAACCGCACCTCTTAATATAGACACGGACGGTATGAAGATAGATTGATAAATTATTATCTTGCGTGAGATATCAAAATGCTCATAATTGATGCCGGAGAATTTATTGAATGTCTTGGGTTCCTGGTTGAATACCTGAATCACTTTTATACCGGAGATGCTTTCCGCCAAATAAGCATTAAGTTGCGCCAGTTTTTTCCGCATCGCACGGTAAGTTCTTCTTAATCTTTTCTTAAAGACGAATGTCAGGATAATCAGAATCGGCACTACCGATAAGACGATTAATGCCAATTTGTAGTTAAGCCAGAACATTGCCGCGACAAGCACCACAATCATAAAGATATCATTTATTACGGTTACCAGAGCAATGGATGAAAAATCACCGAGTGTATTAATATCGTTTGTTACACGGGTCATTAACCTGCCAACCGGCTGTTTATCGTAGAAGTTTAGAGACATCTTTTGGAGGTGCCCGAATGTTTTCATCCTGAGGTCAAAGATAATACGTTGGCCAAGCTTTGAAATACCGTAACCCTGCACGGTATTCATAAGGAAATGTAAAATTTGGTTACCTAAATATGCCAAAGCAAGTATTATTAGTGCCTGTTGATTATTGGACTGGATTTTGTCTATTGCCAAACCGATTATTCTCGGTCCAATCGCAACCATAACAGTCATAGCAAAGGTCAGGAAAATAATAAAAATAACCAATCCCGTATAGGGTTTGGTAAATACCAAAAGCCGCTTGGTCAGGCTTAGGTCGTACTGTTTGTCTATAATGTCGTCTTCCTGATGGTAAGTTTGCATATTATTAATTTATTTCATCCAGTTTTTCTTTGATACTCTGATATTCGCAGAACCTGGCATAAACGTTGTTCTTGGCAATCAACTCCTGATGAGTGCCTTGTTCCACGATTTCTCCTTTATACATAAAGACAATAAAATCGGCTATGCCCATAACAGCTAAACGGTGCGAAACAACTATCACGGTCTGGCTCTTGGATTTATTTTCTATGATATTCTTGAGGATTTTTTGTTCGGTTTCGTAGTCCACGGATGAGAAACAGTCATCCAGAATCAATAAAGGCGGATTTTTAATCAATGCCCTGGCCAGGGTAACCCTCTGACGTTGACCGCCTGACATGTTAATGCCTCTTTCGCCCAGATAGGCGTCATATTTCTCAGGCAAGGAATCAATAGTTTCGTGCATTGCTACCGATTCAGTTGCTTTAACTATTTGTTCATCAGCAGCCGCAGTGTCTAATCCAAAGGTTATGTTGTCTTTGATAGTGTCCGAGAACAGGAAAATATCCTGAGGAACAATTCCCATCATTGAACGCAGGTCTTTGAGCGGATATTCTTTTATATTGACGCCGTTAATAAGAATTCCGCCTCTGTCGCAATCATAGAACCGGCAGAGTAAATTAAGCAGAATCGTCTTGCCAGAACCAATCGGACCGGTGATTGCTACGGTTGAATTGGGCGGTATTTTAAGATTGATATTCTTAAGCACCTGCACTTGCTTAAAACTATCTTGTTTGGGTATCCCGTCATCGGTTAAATCGGGAATTTTATGGGAGAAATCCACATTTTTAAACTCCACTTCCAGATTACTGGTTTGTGGTGCAGGTTTAGTTCCTTTATCAGACACTTCAGGTTGAATATTGAATATTTGCTGGAGCCTTTCCATAGAAGCTGAAGCCCGTTGATAAATCATTATGGCAACCCCCACTCCGGCCATAGGCCAAATAATTCTGCCCAGAAGCAGTAGAAACGCAACGATGTCTCCGGGAGACATCGTTCCTTTAATTGCCTGCAACCCGCCGACGAGGATGACAACAAATACACAAATACTTACATTGAGCCCAAAAAATGGGTGGAAGAATGATGAGAGTTTTGCCAGAGAAAGGTTCTTTTTTAGATACAATTCATTAGTTTGTTCAAAACGTTTTAGCTGGTTTTCCTCCTGCGCAAAAGATTTAACCACTCTGATTCCCGAGAAATTCTCCTCTGCAGATTGCGAAATGGCTGATAATGATTCTTGGACCTCGGTGCTCTTTTTATGCAGCCGTTCACCCATACTGCGGACAAAGAATGGCATGAAGATGGAACAGCCAATGGCATATAGCAACAATGTAGGATTCAACTTGAACATGATAAACGGCACCATCAATAAATAGAAAGAAACATCAAGAATAACCATTATACCCTCACCGAAGAGCATGCGCATCCATTCAATATCATTGGTGGCGCGGGACATAATATCGCCGGTCCGGGCATTATGGAAAAAATTCAGGGATAGTTTTTGAAGATGAGCGAATAATTTATTCCTGATATTGTATGCGATGGAAAGCGAAGCGCTATTGAATAAATAACGCCACCAGTAACGTAGAAGTCCCTGTGCGATTATGCCAATGATATATAAAGAGATGACGAAAATCAGGTATTTCGTTGCATCAATTACTGTGATGGAACCTTTTGTGGCATTTATTATGCGGTCTGTCGCCCAGCCGGTAAGCAAAGGCAGCGAAACATCAATAGCATCTACTATAAAAAGCTCTATGCCCGCGATGATGTATTTATTATAGTGACCCTTTAAAAACGGTAGAAACAATCTCAAGTTCTTAAACATAATTAAAATTCGGTGTTATATCATTCTATGGAAAAATCAAGAAAAAAGCAGTAATGGTTCGTTAGGCTCACCATAAATATGGTTATTTAGGGGGATATGTTTATCATTAGACTAATGAGCAGAATCATTCATTAATTCTTGTGCCTGTCTGACGAATGCTTCAAGTCTCATTTCTTCACCGGGGTTTTTGATGCCGTCAACGGTCAGGGTGAAAACAGGCACAGGATGGTCATTCTTGAAACGTTTGAGTAGTGCCGTAACAATAGTCCCGGGCATACAACCGAAAGGAATAATATTAATAATGCCGTTAAATCCCTGGTGGACATATTCAACTGCTCTGCCCATGCTTAAAATCACCTCGCCTCTAAGTGCCGGCTCTATATATGTGGTTCCATACCTGATAGTTTCTGAAGTCGGCGATTCCATATAAAAGTTTCTGATTTTTCCCTTAAAGAATTTCCTGATTCTATTTGCTTCACGCTCCTGAAAGATTAGTGTTATCTTTTGCTTTATATACGATAAATAATCTTTCTTTAGCAGATAATCTTCTTCCCTGAGATAATCAATATAATCAAGCCATTCCTCAAAAGGCGGCAGAGAAACCTCTGCCCCAAGTTTTTCCAGACTGCTTACCACATAATTATTAGTGAAGGGGTTACTCCGGACATAGATTTCACCGACAATACCTATTTTAGGTTTGGGGATGGTGCGGTCTGTTTTGATGGCATCAAACTGTTTGACAATATCTTTTGTAAAGTCATCAAGATTTTTGTGGCCATCTGCTATAAAAGATTCCAACTCCTTAAAGGTTTTTTTATAGACTTCGTCTGTTTCGCCTTTTGCTATTTCGTAAGGTCTGGTCTCGCGACTTAGTTTCTGGATTAAATCCATAAGCACTAATCCATGCCATACATTTCTTTTAAATCTGGTGGAACCCAGAACAGCCAGGTCTTTATGGAAACCGCTGGTTTGGTCAAAGGTAATCAAAGAAACATCGGTTAATCCGATTTCATCAAGGACCATACGGTGGAGTTTATTATACTGGCCGAATCGGCAGGGACCTTTGGCTGAAGGCATAAAAAATGCACTGTGCTCCGCTTTGAAATCCGGACTATAACTCTTCTTGAGGATATCACCGGTGGTGATTATGCTCGGGAAACATTCCCTGCCAGAGGTATGTTTGCGACCGATAATAAGACTTTGTTCATCAGAGGGTTCTAATGGTTCTGCTTTTATGTCGGCTGCCCTCAATGCTGCGGCAACAATATAGGAGTGGTCATCCATATAAGGTATGTAGAGAGTTTTTTTATTCCCGCCCAGATGGGATGGGGATAACGAGGAAAAAGAGACGGTTGACGTTATTTTTTTATCAGTATAAGCTGTGGTCCGGGCATTCTTTATAGTATCTATAAACGCCTCACAACGGGTTAGCATTCCCACATCAGCACTATGTTCATCTATTTCCAATGAAAGATATGGTTTCCCATGCATTTCTTTCTCAAAGAATTTCGTTATATAAGAATCTGGTCCGCAGTTAAAATTGGTCAGATATATGGCAAACAGGTTCTTTTGTTTAGCGATATAATTGGCAGCCGCCAGGATTTTCTGGCCCGAACGCCAGTACATATACGGATAATCCTTTCCTGTCTCTTCACCGATAGCATTTAACGGCAGGAAATCCATAGGAATTACTAACAAGCCTAATTTCTTAAGTTTCTCAACCAGATTCAGGTT
>JAZDFP010000304.1:0-5113 GCA_043807745.1 Planctomycetota bacterium | reverse complement strand
ACGGCGTAGTCAAACCGACTTGGATGTGCAGAACCAGGAAGTTATCTTCCATCTCCCAGAGACAGAAACACTTGTCTGCTCCCGTAGTGGTCACAAAGGCATCGCATCTTGTCGCATCTCTTAACCTGGTTAAGAGCGAGGCATTGATGGCGTTCTGTGCGACTATCACATCCGGTTGATACTCAGAGTTAATGACCAGCATTCCACCCTGAACCAACTTCTGCTGGACAGCCGCTTTGACCGACGACCTTTCAAGTTCCGAGGTGATGTTGTAAGGCGAGCCGTCCGCGACATCGCCCTGCTTAATCCATGATGTTGCCCGTTCGTCACCGACCAGATAAAAGGCGGCAATCGGTGCAGCGCTCCGACCCCGGATTTTGTCTCCGGTCAGCCGCAGTAACTTATCACCGGCTTCTGTCGCCCAGTTATCTATGGCGTTATCCACCTTGTCCTTGAATGCCTTGGCTTTGACGCCGTCCACCTCGGCAAATGCCTTGGTCAGGTTGTCAATCCATCTGGTAAACCTCTTACCCATGTTCTTGGCATGGGCATCGCCGATATCCTGTGCCGTCCGACCGCTCTTGGACACAAAGGCTGCGTCAATCATAGAACGGTATGACTTGTTAGCCGGGGTAACCATCTGGTTGATATATGTCCCGTCATCCGGAATCTTAGCCATAAGACGCTCATGCAGAATAACTGCAGAGTTCTTAAGGTTATCTCTCCATCTGACAGGCATATCACCGCTGGGCTCCCAACTTGCCGGCACATACAGTTTCAGTTCAAATTTCTTGGTAAACATAACAATCTCCTATCCTTTTGCCACAGAGACACAGAGGACACAGAGTCCGTTAGTTTGGCGGACAGTGTCCATCTGTGTTCATCTGTGGTTTCTTATGTTTTGAGGTCAGCGAAAGTATCTTGGCTTCAGGAATCCGTGCATCAGGTATCCCTACTGACGCACGGGGGATACATTCCTTAGGGTCAGACACCCTCGCTCCCCTCCATAGTATACTATGCTCGACCCCCACCCCTTTTGCGGAAAAATATGGGATTTTTATGAAGATTCTTGTAACTATAGGAATATCAAGGGGTTGGGGGATGAGAATTTTATATAGATTATAGGCATTTTCCAGAGGTGATAATACTTGACAATTTAATAGTATCTCTTTATTGAATAGATATGCTATTAAGCGAATCTGATACCAGAGCTAAACTGATTGACCCGGCTTTGCATCTCTGTGGCTGGACCGAAGACCTTATCCGCCGCGAAGAGACCGAGCAAGGTATTGATATTATAGAAGGCAAACCTATCCGCCGTCACCGCGGGCGAACTGATTATCTCCTTCGTATCAGAATAAATCCTAACTCTCAACCAATGGCTATTGGCTTAATGGAAGCCAAACCCGAAGACGACCCACCTGACAAAGGTCTTCAGCAGGGAAAGAAATATGCCCGCCTGAATAATGTGCCTTATGTTTATTCTACTAACGGACATCTTTATGTGGAATACGATGCACTAATGGGCAAGACCTCCAGGCCCCGTGCCATAAAGAATTTTCCTTCACCTGCTGAATTACGTCAGCGTTACGAACAGCATCTAAATATATCGTTAGAAAACCCATCCGCCAAACCGCTTTTGATTCCTTATCCGGGTGGCGAAGCCAGCCGGCGCTATTATCAGGATGCGGCTATCCGTTCGGCTTTGACCAATATGGCACAGGGCAAAAAGCGGATGCTTCTGTTTCTGGCTACCGGTTCAGGCAAGACCTTTATTGCAGTTCACATATTAAAGAAGATAGCCGATGCCGGACTGCTTCATCGTGCATTATTCGTCTGCGACCGTGATGAACTCCGCGCCCAGGGACTCGGTGCATTCCAGAATATCTTCGGCTCTGATGCGGCTGAGGTATCCGGCAGCAATCCTCAGAAAAATGCCCGTGTCTTAGTTGCCACTTACCAGACTCTCAATGTCGCCAGTGATACTGAGGATGCCAAATTCTTTCTGGACAATTATCCCAAAAACTATTTCAGTCATATTATTATTGACGAGTGCCATCGCTCTGCCTGGGGCAAATGGAGTATTATTCTCAAGAATAATCTTGACGCTATCCAGATAGGACTTACTGCCACGCCTCGCTCATTTACCGGCGGCAAGAAAGAAGAACGTAAGGAAGACGAACAAATCACTGCCAATAATCTGGAATATTTTGGCGAGCCGATTTATGAATACCCTCTAACCCAAGGTGTTGAAGACGGTTATTTAGCCGCTTGCGAGGTCATCAAACGTGAGGTCAATCTAGATATTAAAGGAGTAAGTCAAGCGGATATTGCCAAACTCGGCGCCAAGGATGCTACCACCGGTCAACCGGTTAATTTATCCGAAACTCGCGCTCATTATGAATCACTCAGTTTTGAAAGCATTATCCAATTACCTGATAGGGTCAAGGCAATGTGCCAGGACTTATTCAAACTATTTCTAAAGACCGGCGGACCTATGCAAAAGACTATAATCTTTTGCACCCGCGATACCCACGCTGACGCTGTAGCAGCCGAGATGAATAATCTCTATGCCGATTGGTGCGTCAGTAATAACCAATCACGTGTGGATAACTATGCCTTCAAATGCACAGCCGCAGTCGGAGGCAGTCAATACATTGCAGACCTGCGTGGTTCATTGCATAGCCATTTTATTGCCACTACCGTTGACCTGATTACTACCGGCGTGGATGTTCCCTGTGTGCGTAATGTGGTATTCTTCAAATATGTTCGTTCGCCTATTGCCTTTTCCCAGATGATGGGCCGGGGCACCAGAATCCATCCGCCGACCAATAAATTAATGTATCGGGTCTATGATTATACTAATGCCACGCGACTCTTGGGTAAGGAGTTTATAGTTCACATCGGTCCCTCAAGAGAAAAAGAACCGCTGGGTGAACGCAAAGAAAAGATAATCAAGGTAGAAGGTTTTGATGTCCATATCAATCCGGCCGGCCAATACATCGTGGCTGAAAAAGACGGCAAACCGTCATTACTGACCATAGAAGAATACCGCCAGCGCATTGCCGAACACCTTTTTGAATCGGCCAAGACCCTTGATGACTTCCGCAATATCTGGATAGAACCGGAACGCAGGCGGGTATTATTAGAACATCTGCCTGATGGCAGTCAGAGCGTGCGATTATTAAAGGAACTCACAGAACGAAAAGAATGTGACGATTACGATGTCTTGGCTGAAATCGGTTATGGAATGGCGCCGTTGACTAAAATACAGCGTAAGGATGCCTTCCAATACAAGCACGATAAATGGCTGAAGAAACTACCAACACAAACAGTCAATACCCTGCTGGCTCTGATAGGACAATTTGCCCGAGGCGGAACAGACGAATTAGAAAACCCGTATATCTTCAAATCAACTGATGTAATCAATGCAGGCGGATTAGATGCGCTCAAAGTATTGGGCGAACCTAAAGATATTATTACCGAAACTAAGAAACGCCTATTTGCCGCATAATTCTTTAGTCAAAGAGAAAATGAAAACACAAAACGAAATAGATAATTCCGAATTGCCTAAGGGTTGGAAATTGGTTAAATTGAGTGATATATGCACAATAAACCCACCTAAAACAAAGTTTGTTCGGTCATCTGAAGCAAAAACTACATTCATTCCAATGGCGGCGGTAGATGAATATACCGGGACTGTCACAAAGTCAGAAATAGTCCCTTATAAAAAGGTAGCAAAAGGTTACACTTACTTTGAGGAAAACGATGTCTTATTTGCCAAGATTACTCCTTGCATGCAAAACGGTAAACACATAATAGCAAGAAACCTGATTGATAAAATCGGTTTTGGCACAACTGAGTTTCATGTCTTGCGACCTAACGAAAATATTATAGCAGAATGGATTTGGTATTTTATCCGCCAACCATCTTTTCTTCAAGAAGCGATATCATATTTTACTGGTGCCGTAGGCCAACAAAGAATACCCGAAAGTTTTCTTTTAGATTATATTGTTCCTTTTCCTTCTGTAGCCGACCAGAAGCGGATTACCGCTAAGATTCAGGAACTTATGACAGAGGTGAAGAAACTCCAATCCGCCATCAGTAAATCGCAATCGGCAATTGATTCCCTGTTCAGTTCATATCTCAATCAGGTCTTCTCCAGCCCCGAAGCAAAGAAATGGGAAAGGAAGAAATTGGGGGAGGTGTGTGAAGTATTCAGTGGTTCATCTGCGCCACAGGATGAAAAATACTTTAAAGATGGCAAATATCCTCTTGTAAGAGTTAGCGATTTAGGTAATTTTATCAGAACAGATAATCTTGTAAATATACATGACTATATTAATGACATTGCTGTAAAAGAACTTAGTTTGTCTAAAGCTGAAAAGGGAACCATTCTTTTCCCTAAAAGTGGTGCGGCAATACTAAACAATAATAGAGCCATTCTCGGTAAAGATGCCTATATAGTTTCTCATCTTGCCGCAGTAAAAGTAAAAGAAGGATTAACTAACATCAATTACATTTATTACTGGCTATGCCAAATAGATATGGTTAAGCATATGGAAAACGTTGGTTACCCATCTCTTAAGTTATCAACTGTCGCCAAAATACAAATATCAGTTCCACCAATAGAAACACAACAACAGATAGGTATGGATTTAAAGGCCAAGATGTCCGAAATTGAGAAACTTAAATCCAAAATCTATAATCAGCAATCCGCAATAGAAACCCTGCCTCAGTCAATCTTAAGAAAGGCGTTTAGAGGGGAGCTATAGGAATATGGAAATCACTAATAAAAAACCTGAATGGAGCAAAGACCCTCAACCAATGGATTTTAAACTAATTAATGAACCAATAGAAAAAATATACCGAGAAATATATGATAGGTTAAATAGGGAACCGAGAACCACTAAGAATTTCTATCTTATTCTGAAATATTTATTATTAAACTCTTTCCGGACATACAAAGCAATTCGTAAACTTGTGGCTAATGATCCAAGGTATCCGACCCAAGCGCATATATTATGCCGGTCTTTGATAGATACTCTTTTTACAATTATTGCGCTAACGGAGAATCCGGATGAGAATACAAAAAAATATGAAAAAGCAGGTT
>JAZDFP010000303.1:0-14732 GCA_043807745.1 Planctomycetota bacterium | reverse complement strand
TATTATTATAAAATGGGAAAAATAGCCACTAAGACACTAAGGCACAAAGAAAAATATTCTTCTTAGTGTCTTGGTGCCTTCGTGGCAGATGGAGGGATGCCTGAGTGGTTGAAAGGGCCCGCCTCGAAAGCGGGTGTCTGCCTTATGGTGGACCGTGAGTTCAAATCTCACTCCCTCCGCCAAAACAATTCTTGACTACACTTAACTATTCCTGGCCTCTTGCCACGTTAGAAAATACAATCTTACCACAAAGAACACAAAGAGTATTATCCGTGTCCATCTGTGTAAATCTGTGGTTGCAAATTGCCCCCAAAATCTCCCTTTTTCAACCCTTTAAAAACCCCGAAAAGTGTCTTATTTATCTTACACTCGTTGTCATAACCCCTTTAAAATCGTATCCATTAATAAGCAGGGGGGAGTCCCCCACCCCCCCTCAAAGACTACCCCATTATTTTGGAAAGATTAGCCAACCGACTTGGAAAGATTAGCCAGCCGTCTTAGAAAGATTATCCAGCCGACTTAGAAAGATTAGCCAGCCGACTTGGAAAGATTAGCCAGTCGACTTAGAAAGATTAGCCAGCCGATTTAGAAAGACTATCCAGCCGACTTAGCAAGACTATCCAGCCACCTTAGAAAGACTATCCAGCCGACTTAGAAAGATTAGCCATCCGGTTTAGAAAGACTATCCAGCCGACTTAGAAAGATTAGCCATCCGGTTTAGAAAGATTAGCCATCCGGCTTAGAAAGATTAGCCATCCGGCTTAGAAAGATTAGCCAGCCGACTTGTAATATAAGGGGACGGTCATTGAAAAAAACAATATCGGATGATAAATGACTATGGTATGTTGGGAAATTTATCAATTCTGGATAAATTGTAGAAAATGGATGTGTCCCTCAGGTAAAACAGATAGAATAAAAAATCCGACTAATCCGTTTAATCCTGTTGTTATTTTTCTTGACCGATATATATTTTTATTCCATAAACCCCATTAGAGATAAGGATAGGTCGCCCTTAGGCAACCTATCTCTAACGGGGTAAATACCTCTATGACATAATAACAAGCTACGTTGTGTAGTACGCTACGAAACATAAGTATCTATTTGAGATAATAGGAAAGGTTTGAGATATGCAAAGCACTTATAGGCCATCCAAAATATGTCGGAAACGGAAACATGGTTTCAGAGCCAAGATGAAGACCGTAGGCGGTAGAAAGGTGTTATCGCGTCGGAGACGAAGGGGTGCATGGAAACTTTCCGCCAGCGATGAACGGACATTGAAAACTCACCGTCACAGCTAAGTAATTTATCTGTTTTTCTTAGCCTTTTGTTTTATCTTTATTTTCAATGCGTCCTGAATCTCTGAAGGGACAAATAATCTCACGTCTGCGCCCAGCGCAACCGCTTCTTTCAAAAGGCGCGATGATATGTAAGAATATTTTTCGCAGGTCATCACGAAGAGCGTTTCAATATCAGGCGCAATAGCCCGATTGGTCAGAGCCATCTGGAATTCATATTCAAAATCGGAAATCGTCCTGATACCGCGCAGGATAATATTGGTTTTCTGGCGGCGGACATAATCTATTAAAAGCCCTTTAAATGAATCCACCGTAACATTCGGAAATTTGGTAATCACTTTCTTTATCTGGTTAACCCGTTCCTGTCTTGAGAAAATAGGATTTTTGGCAGGATTGTCTGCGACTGCCACGATTAATTTGTCAAAAATCTTGGAGCCGCGTTCAATTACGTCAATATGCCCTTTGGTCAAAGGGTCAAATGTGCCGGCATAAATGGCTTTACCCATAAATTCCTCCTTTCAGGAAATGTCTAATGCCTAAAACCTATGCCATAATAACTAAATCCCAATCGTTTCATCGTGGTCGGTTCAAACATATTACGGCCATCAATAATAATAGGCCGTCGCATAATCTTCTTGAGTTTCCGGAGCGAGATGTTCTTGAATTCATCCCATTCGGTTGCGATAACGAGGCAATCACTATCACGGGCTGCCTCGTAGGCATTTGGACTATAACGAATATTTGATAGTATGGATTGGGTTTCTTTCATTGCCTGCGGGTCATAGGTTTTAATATGCGCCTTTTCACGGAGTAGAGCCTGGATGATATAGATTGCCGGTGCTTCCCTGATGTCATCCGTATTAGGTTTGAATGATAATCCCCAGACTGCAATATGGCGGCCTTCTATTTTATTATTAAGAGCCTTTTTTATCTTGTTGACAAACAGATGCCTTTGAAGAATATTTGTATTATGAACGGCTTTGAGTATTTCAAAATTATAGCCGACTTTATCTGCGATGTGAATAAAAGCAACCACGTCTTTAGGCAGACAGAATCCACCATAACCAATACCGGCATTAAGAAAATGAGGATTAATCCTTTTATCCAATCCCAATCCCTGGGCAACCGATTTGATATTTGCCCCGACCCGTTCGCAGATATTGGCAAGGGCATTAATATACGATATCTTCATAGCCAGAAATGAGTTGGAGGCGTGTTTGATTAATTCCGCACTATTGAAATCGGTCACAAGTATTTTGGAATTAAAAGACCTGAAAAGCCGGCGCATTATTTTTTCTGCCTGCCCACTGGGTCTGCCTTTGGCACAGGGATGCACTGAAAGGCTTTCTTCAGATTTGCTTTGAACGCCGAGGATAATGCGGTCCGGTTGTATGGTGGTCTTAATAGCCGTGCCTTCCTGCAAAAACTCCGGATTGGAGACTATCTCATATTTGGCATTCTTAGACGCATAAAATTTAATAGTTCTTTTTATTTCTTCAGCAGTGCCTGCCGGGACAGTGCTTTTTTCTACAATAATCTTATATTGGTTATTAAGATGCTTTGCTATTTCTTTTGAGACACGACGGATTTGAGAAAGGTCGGCACCGCCTCCTTTACCCAGTGGAGTTCCGACAGCAATGAAGATAATCTCTGCAAATCTCACGGCTTTTTGGATATCTGAAGAAAAACTTAACCGCCTATTTTTAATATTGCGATGAACCATTTCCGCTAATCCCGGTTCATAAAATGTGATTACGCCTCGCTGAAGTGTCTCTATTTTGGAGCGATTGTTATCCACACAAATAACATTGTGTTTTTTATCTGCCAGACAGGCACCGGTAACTAAACCAACGTGACCCGAACCAATTACTACTATTCTCATGTTTATTTCATTCCGGTAATTTTTTCCATAACAGCTTTAGGTGATATCATAACGTTATAACTTTTTTCACCTGTGCCTTTGTCTATCCTGACAACAAATTTAAGGAAGAATTCGTGTAAATCACGGCACATAGAATATCTTCTGTTAATAAACTCTTGTTTATCAAAATCATATTGTTCTGCAATAGATAATTCCCATTTTTCAAGAGGCGAACAGGTTAAACCTAATACGTAAGTATCAGTGCGATTTATGATATAATTACCGCCTAATGATATTGTCCAAGAAGGATATGGTACCATATCTATATTAAAATACCAGATTTCACTACGATGACTGTTGGTATTATACTGCCAGACAGTTCTGAAAGATAAGGGACCTGCCGGAGTAAGTGATAAGTCTGCATTCAGATTAGAAATTTTCTCTTGAGGGAAATCGTCATTTTGGGTTGGAGAAAGTGTCAACCAACTCATCGGGTAAAGATAATTTGACGCCAGACCGCTAATCGGTTTAGAATAACGCTCCAAAGCCAGCCCGACATTCAAGAATTCCGTAGGAGTGCCATTTCGTTCCGATTTGAATCTGTTTCTCACCTCAAAATACCATTCGCCAAATTTATCATAACGGTCAATATTATCAGCACTAAGTATATCTGTAGACGGGGTATTAACAGAACTGTTATTGGTATATCTAACATCCAGAGAGATAATATGAACCGGTTTAGAAATACCCAATGCCTCATTTTTCAAATCAAAGGAACGATAAAATTGAGTGAATGCCCTCAAACCTTCCGAGCCTATAAGACGAGAAGAATAATCCTCATCCGTTTTAGTCATATCATATCCTGTATATCGTCCTGATACAAACGGTGTAAGCCTAATAAAACTGACTTGAAAAGGAGATGATATTTCGTTAAAACTATCAAAACGGTTTAATTTAGAATCATCCAGATTAGGTTGTTCATCTTCTTGCATTCTGATTTTAGATAATTCCAAAGTCCCCGAATAATATAAAGAAGGCGATTGTGCAATAGTAAACGGTTCGTCCATCAAGTATGTTTTCAAGCGAGGTTGGTAATTTGTTTCATTCTGGAAGTTACTAGAGTTTGGTTGTCCAACTAAGACGATTCCTTTATTATCTCTCAGATAGCGCAAGTATAAATAAGACTCCGGTGGTTTTTGTTCTTTATATTCTTTATTGAAGAATTCCGGTAAAAAGTAACGGTCTGATAAATAATATACCTCCATATCGGCACGTAAGTTCTGGCCGAATGAATATCTCTGAAATATATGCCCAAAGCCTCTTTCTTTATCAGTTACTTGTGCTATCTCTTGAGGTGTTTGATAGAATAAACGAGTATATTTCAGGTTCGGGTCAGGTCCTTTATCAATAATATTGTAACCTTTAATAAATCCTTCATAACTGTCCCATTTATAGGTCAGTTCCGGTTCTGAAGCTGGTCCTCGTTTCTCATAAAAATGCTGGTCTAAGGTAAGGTCACCCCATAGTTTTTTCTTGTAATATCCGTCTTTGTCTTTTAGTATCTCACCTTTTTCATCACGCAGATATTTATTAATGTTTAAACCTAATTTGACATCAATAATTTTACCGAAAATAGACGATTTAGCAACGCGAATAGACCTCAAGATAGGTTCTTCCCCTAATGTCTTTTTGTAATACGGGAAATAAAAACATGGTATACCCCATATATGAGGAACAATATGATAAACAATAATATGCTTACCCGATTCGTTTTTAATATATGATATAGAATTAGCCCAGAGATAATAATGCGGTTTCCCGTGAGGACATGTAGTAACAGAAGCGTTTTTAGCAATAAGAGTTTTTTTATTTATTTGGTAGGCTACGTTTGCCTTAAGAACAAACTCCATTTCTTGTGTATTATCAGCACTTTTTGCAGATGTTCTTATTTCTAAATTGATTATTATGCCCGTATCGTTAGTAAAATTATAATAGAACCGGTCGGCGAGAATCACGTCATCTTCGCTGATAACCTTAACATTTCCTTCCGCATAAACCTCATCAAAAATTATATTTTTCTCTTCGGAAGCGGCTTTCTTTTCATTTTTGTTTCGAGTAATAAGCGTATCTGCCATCAGTATCTTTCCAGCCTGATACATTTCTACTTTATTAGTAAAAGCTGTAATCTGGATGTTATCTTCCTGCCAGCGTTCCATTTGTCCATAATGGATATAAGCAGATAGTTCTGTTTTTGTAATGGTATTTTCATCTGTTTTAGAAGGAGTAGATGTTGTTTCTGCCGTTTTCTTTTCCGCAGCAACAGTAACGGAACAGAAAATCAGACTGAATAAAAGACAGGAAATTATGATAAATGTTTTATTACGGGAAAATAGTTCCATAAAGGTATCTTCATAATTTAAAAGACTGGAATGTCAAACAAAACTATTCAAAACTTGACCGTTGCTATTAATCTGGTATTCTGATAATCTTGCTTATTTGTTGTCCGCCTTATGCGAGACCTCGCCTTCGGGCGGGCAGGCAAGTTGTGCCCGTAGCTCAATGGATAGAGTGCCGGCCTCCGAAGCCGTGGATGAGGGTTCGATTCCCTCCGGGCACGAACCAGCCTGACCGGTGCCAGCCTGCCTGCTGCAGGCAGGTCGGGCAGGTATAATAATTAATTAACTGCTATATAGAACTTTTTCTTTATCTTGTTTTTATATAAATAAATCCTATAATACAGTAGTGTTATAACTTAAATTGATTTAATTCTTTTACAGTAAAATGACAAATACGTTGTGGTTAAATTTAGGGGAAATGCTCCGGGTAAATTCAGTAAAATACCCTAATAAAATGGCATTGAAGGATAAATTCTCTTCTTTGACTTTTGAGCAGTTGAATCAACGAGTGAACAAGCTATCGCATCTTCTGCTTGATATCGGTTTTCAGAAAGGCGATAGAATCTCCTGCTTCTTGGAAAATTGCATCGAAATTGTCGAGTTGTATTTGGCTTGCGCCAAAACAGGTATAATAATAAACCCGATAAATTTTCGTTTGAGTGCTTCCGAGGTAACTTATATTATTAACAATGCTGATAGCAAAGCACTTTTCTTTCATAGCGAATTTTCCCCGCTTATTGAGTCAATCAGGGACTCTTTACCCCAAATAAAACATTATTTTATTATCAACAGCGTCCCTATGTCTCGCCTTGGCGGGAATATAGGACGCTCCGTATCGCAGCATCGGAGCGCTCCCAATATAGATGTAAATGTACCGGAATCCATCAGAAAAACATACGATGATTATGAAACATCCCTGGAAAAACAATCAATAGATGAACCAACTTGCCAAATAAAACCTGAGGATATTTGGGTATTATTATACACATCCGGAACTACGGGCAAGCCTAAGGGGGTTTTACGTTCTCATGAATCTTATATTGCTTTTTACTTGATTAATGCCGGTGATTTCAAATTCAGTCATCATGATATCTGCCTGAATGTAATGCCGTTATGCCATGTGAATTCTACTTTCTTCTCTTTTACCATAACTTATCTCGGAGGCGGCGTATATATCATCCCGGCCAGGCATTTTGACCCCGCAGAAATACTCCAAATTATAGAACGAGAAAAAATAACATTTATATCATTAATTCCTACCCATTATCATCTCATCCTAAATGTACCTGCCCGACCTGGCGACCGGTCAGGCGGGTCTGAAGAAATCCGTAAAAAATATGATGTCAGTTCTATCAAAAAACTTCTTTGTTCATCAGCACCGGCAAGAGGAGATATTAAGAAAAGAATAATGGAATATTTTAATGGCGTTGAGTTGTATGAAGGTTATGGTTCAACTGAA
Source organism: Planctomycetota bacterium (assembly GCA_043807745.1). Taxonomy (GTDB): domain Bacteria; phylum Planctomycetota; class MHYJ01; order JACQXL01; family JACQXL01; genus JAZDFP01. Next base: position 7,721 of record JAZDFP010000303.1, on the reverse strand, counting down.
GCAGGTATTGTCACTGTATTAAAACCTGAAGAGCAGTTGACTAAAGTAGGTTCAATCGGACGTGAATCTTCCGGCACTGATTACATTAAGTTGTTAGATAGCAATCGCCAAGAAGTGGCTATTGATGCGGTAGGTGAATTATATTCCCGAGGACCGATGCTTTTTAACGGTTATTACAAATTGTCTGAAAAAACCAAAGCTTCATTTTGCGGAGAGTGGTTTTCGGCTGGTGATTTGGCAAAAAAGGACAAGGATGGTTATTACTATTTAGTTGACCGAAAGGACAATATGATTATTTCTGGCGGAGAACACATTTATCCATCAGAGGTTGAAGAAGTTTTGATGCGGCATCCCAAAGTATTTGAAGCGGCTGTTATTGGAATTCCTGATGATAAGTGGGGGGAAAAAGTAACCGCCGTGATAATATTAAAAGAAAATACATCCCTGCCTGACGGCAGGCAGGCGCGACTTTTTGAGGATGAGATTATAGATTTTTGTCGAGATAAAATATCGTCTTATAAAAAACCCAAGTTGGTGAAATTTATTTTGCCCAATGAAATGCCGCGCACCGCAAGCGGGAAAATACGTCATCACGAATTAAGGAAACTTTTCTGCTGATTAGTGCGACTTTGAGCGTAAGCGAATTAGCCGCACTTATCCCGAGCCTGCCTGCAGCAGGCAGGCATAGCGAGGGGTTACCAGAACTTCCAACCTAAATTATTATTTAGCGTTAACTGTTTTCTGAAGATTAGTAACTCTTTCATTCGTATCACGATAATTGATATCTATTTCTAAAATACGTTTATATTCGGAAAGAGCCTGTTCATAATTCCGATTGTATTCATAAGCCAGAGCCAGATTATACCTAATTTTCTTAGTGGTATCAGTGGTCAACGATGTGCTTTCTAACGCCATGGAAAATTGATTAATAGCCATATCAAAATGTTTTTTGGCAATAAAACAAAGCCCGAGATGATTAAGAGAATCTACTTTTAGTTTATAGTTATTAAGACTGTTCTGGAATTCTGCAGTAGCTTCATCAAAGAGTTTCGCATCATAAAAAGCACAGCCAAGTTGATACTTAAACAACAAGTCGGTCGGGTGTAATTTAACTCTCCGCTGGTATTCATCAATCTGAAAACTCTTTTTCTCATCTTTAATTTTTATAAGTGCATCTTTTAATGCTTGATTATTAGGTTCCGTTGTTAATTTTCGTTGAACTTCTTTTATCTTCTCATCAAAAAACCATAGTTTAATATCACCGATTTTCATAAGAATCGAACCGTCAGAAGGCGCTAATTTAAAGGCTTGTTCGTAAGCCTTAAGCGCTGATAATAAAACTTTTTGCCGGATATATAATTCCCCTATTTTTTTTAGGTATTCCACATTCTCAGGATTATCAGAATCTTGTTTTATAATATTATTTAATCGCTCAATTTCCTGGGGAATTTGACTATCTTTAACCATTTGGCTTTCTCTCTCTAAATCCTGGCTATTTAAGGTATTCGTAACAATATCACGAGACGATTTAGCTTTAGACCATCCTCCATCCTGTAACGTACTTAAAGCAGAAAGGTCTTTGAGTGCACGAGTTATTTCTAAATCGGACGGCTGCAATGATAAAGCCATTTGATAATACTGTGTCGATTTTTTGGTATCATTCTTCAAATAATATAAGTTACCCAATGATTTTAATACTCTGATATTAGATGCTTTCAGGTCGTTCAACAATTCGAATTCCCCTATGGCGCTATCAATGTAATTTAATTGCTGAAGGGATTTAGCGACAACAAGTCTTCCCCAAATACTAAATGGATTACTGGAAAGAAATTCTTCACCTGCCTGTAGAACCTTGGTATGTTTTTTCAATACGGAAAATATATTGATTTTAATTATCGGAATAAATCCTACCATAAAAGCAAGAATTGCCGAGGGACGCGAGCCCTGGAGTTCGTATTTTCCCACTAAACTGGAACGTAATATTTTTCGTGCTATATGATTCTCGGGATTTAATTCAATTATTTGCCGTGACAGGTCTATCGCATAAGCATAATTACGCTTGTTAAATGATTCTTGAGCCTTATTTATTAATTTCTCCGTGTCTATCATAAATATTGATTTTTATATTATTATTATATATACTTCTATTCAATAAATCTCTTCTGTCAATAAAAATTGCCATTATACCATAAACGCACTGTTGTATGAAAATATTAACTTATCCAGACCAGTTTTTAAGCCGGGAATCCACTCCCGTAAAAGTATTCAATAAGAATCTTCGTCAACTATGTCAAAAGATGTTTGAATTGATGTATAAGCAAAATGGCGTAGGGTTATCAGCTACTCAAATCGGCTTACCTCATAGTATTGTAGTCGTTAACCCGACAAAAAAGACATCTGATGAAATAGTATTGATTAATCCTAAAATTATTAAAACAAGCGGAAAAACCTGTGAAGAAGAAGAAGGGTGCCTGAGTGTTCCCAATCTATCAGCTGGAATCAAACGATTTGTAAAAATAACCTGTCAATCGTTCAATCTGGAAGGAAAGAAAACTATTTCAGATTTCGAAGGTCTTTTATCTCGTATCATCCAACATGAAATAGATCATCTTAACGGCATCCTCTTTATTGACCGACTACCGGAAGATAAAAGAAAATTATTACTGCAGAATTATCTACCTCATAAATAGACAAATAGAAGTGTTAATATTTTCTTCGGGACAAATATAAGAAATGAAAGTATTCTTTAATTTTAAAGAGATTAGTAAATCCATCAAACCTTTATCATCCATTATTACCTGGGGTATTTTTGACGGTGTCCATCGTGGGCATCAAACACTTATTAAAAATGTAATCAATTGGGCTAAAAAAACAAGTTCCCCTTCATTATTAATCACCTTTCGGAATCATCCGGAAAGAGTGCTAAACGTACATAACGACCCTCTCTTTATAACTTCCTTATCTCATCGAATAATGTTATTAGAGCAATTAGGCATTGATAATTGTTTAGTATTAGATTTCAATAAAAAATTAAGCCGGTTATCGGCAAAAGATTTTATTGAAAAAGTCATCAAAACAATCAAGCCCGCAGGAATAGTCGTTACTAAGAATATATTATTCGGTAAAGACCGCCTGGGTAATATTCATACACTTCGGAATATTCTTGCTAAGCACCGGATAGGGTTGAAAATAATCAAGCCCGTACAATATCGTAAAAAAATAATTAGCAGCAGTTTGATTCGCAAAGAAATACAGAATGGCTTTTTGCACGATGCTCAGAAAATGTTAGGCAGACCGGTAACCATACTTGGAACGGTGGTGCGTGGAGAAGGCCGGGGCAGAATTTTAGGATTTCCTACAGCCAATCTTGACCCGCATCATGAAATACTGCCGCCCCGAGGTGTCTACATAGCTAAAGCACAATGTCTGGAACAATTTCCAACCTGTCCCGTTAGAAGTGTCGTTACAGGCTCTGGCACCGGAAACAACGTCCCTTCTGACACTTCTAACGGGGTGAAGATGCAACCCTGTCCTGCTACTGCCGCTTCCACATTTAAGGCTTTAGTAAATATCGGTATAAAACCTACCTTTCAAAAGAAACTCGCAACTAATCACAAAGAAGCTATTGAAGTTTATTTGTTAAACTATAATCAGGAAAAATATCATTCCCTTTATGGAAAGAATATTTTAGTGGAGATTATCTCTCGCCTGAGAGATGAGAAAAAATTCTCACACCCTGATTTACTTGTTAATCAAATCAAATTAGATATAAAAAAACTTCGTCCCTTACCCCTTACGGGGCAAGGTTCATTGAAGTAGTCCCGTTAGGGACGGGATACCGTTAAATAGAATACCGTTAGGTATAACCACAAGATTTCAGGGATAGCCACAGATTACACAGATTAAATCCGTGAAATCAGTGGCCGATGTCAATCTCGTGATTTATACTTTCCGGTATAAAATATTGACTTTTCTATACAATTCAATATGCTTATACCTAATACTAAGTTGTCGATAGTCATTAACGATTAATTATGAAAATTATAGAACTTATAAAATCGCATAAGGCAAAAATCGGCATAATAGGATTGGGTTATGTGGGGCTTCCTTTAGCCAAGGTTTTTTCTCACCAGGGATTCCCCGTCAAAGGTTTTGATATTGACCGCCATAAAATACAATCACTGAATAACAGAAAATCATATATTAAACATATACCTTCCGCTCTTATTAAAGAGATGCAGGAAAAATATAAGTTCTTTGCCACTGATGATTTTAGGCAACTCAAACAAATGGATGCAATTATTATATGCGTGCCGACTCCGTTGACAGTCATGCAGGAACCTGACTTATCTTATATTGAAAACACCGCAAAAACTATTTCTGCTAATCTTAGAAAAGGGCAGTTAGTCGTATTAGAAAGCACCACTTATCCGGGCACTACGGATGAAGTAGTTAAACCAATTCTGGAAAAAACCGGTTTGAAATGCGGCAGGGATTTTTATCTGGCATTTTCACCTGAACGGGAAGACCCGGGCAATTCAAAATATTCTACGGAAAAAATACCTAAAGTCGTCGGAGGAGTTGACCGGATAAGCACAAATATCGCCGTTCAATTATATGAAGAGGCAGTAATTAAAGTAATAAAAGTTTCTTCGGCCCGTGTAGCCGAATCAACGAAATTAATGGAAAATATATATCGGTGTGTCAATATTGCTCTGGTTAATGAACTCAAGATGCTTTTTGACCGCATGAATATAAATATCTGGGAAGTCATCCAAGCCGCCTCAACCAAGCCATTCGGATTCCAGAGTTTTTATCCCGGACCGGGCTTAGGCGGTCATTGCATCCCTATCGACCCTTTTTATCTTTCATGGAAAGCCCGTCAATATGAAATGACCACCCGTTTCATAGAACTGGCTGGAGAAATAAATATTTCAATGCCTTATTATGTAGTAACCAAAACGATGGAAGCGCTCAATAAACGTTCCAAATCACTCAAAAACTCCCGTGTTTTAATATTAGGAATGGCTTACAAAAAGGATGTAGATGATTTAAGGGAATCACCGGCTCTGAAATTAATGGAACTTTTGAAAGAGCAGGAAGCAATTGTTATTTATAATGACCCTTATATTCCTAAATTACCGCATCTACGGCACTATAAATTCCCGCAATTAAAATCAACCCGGTTGACAGCCGGCACCTTGAAAAAACAGGATGCTGTCATTATCGCCACAGACCATTCTGCGTATGATTATAAGTGGATAGTAAAAAATAGTTCTCTGGTTATTGACACGCGTAATGCCACTCAAAACGTCACCAGCTATAATAACCGTATCGTCAGGGCATAACGATTAATCTCTTAATTATGAGAATATTTTTCTCTATTGTTTTTTTATTATATGCTGCCTTTTGTTTGGCTGAGTTAACCGTTAACTCTGCAAAAAGTTCGGAAAGCAAGTATAAATTCAACCCTGACCATATTGCCTTTAATGATGATTCCGATTTCGAGAAAAGGCCGGAACCCAAACCGGGCGAATGGTTATACCGATTCAATGAAAAGGGACAGACATTTGAGCAATATGTAGCGGAAAATCCTAACCGTCTTTCATCAGAATGTTTCCGTATATATCTTCAACCCATCGGTCAATTTAATCCGCAACAGCAGGATATTTTAAATAAGGTGCAAGAATTCGCGGGTATATTTTTCCAGACAGATGTCGTAATAACATTTACCATTCCTTTGCCAATAACCGGCTATAGGGAACGCAAAGAAACTCATAAAGAATGGACCCAATATCACACTCTTACTATTTTGGATAAAGTCCTTAAACCGAATTTACCTAAAAATGCTTTTTGTTATTTAGGCATTACGATGTCAGACCTTTATCCGGAAGAAAGCTGGAACTTTGTTTTCGGCCAGGCCAGTTTGAAAGAAAGAGTAGGGGTTTATTCGCTGGCGCGATATTTCCCGTCATTCTACGGTGAAAAAGAAACTCCCCGAAATCAACTGCAAATATTACGACGTTCATGTAAAGTCCTTTCCCATGAAACCGGCCATATGTATGGCATAAACCATTGCATATTTTATAGATGCGATATGTCGGGCAGCAACAGTTTGGAAGAAATGGATTCCCGCCCTATTCATCTATGTCCTGTCTGCCTGAAAAAATTAGCATGGAATAGCGGCTTTGACATTATTGAACGGGAACAGAAACTGCTGAAATTCCATGAGAACAATAAATTAAAAGAAGAATATGACTGGACCACGAAACGATTAAAGAAAATTACCAAATAAAAATATGCCCAGTAAACTTGATGACATCGTAAAACGGCATCAGGAAATAGAAAATCTTATAACCCAGCCGGAAACAGTAAAAGACCGTGCCCGCTTTACCTCGTTAATGAAAGAACGGAGAACTCTTTCTAAAACAGTTGAACGTATTAAAGCATTAGAAAATATCCGTAAACAGAAAAAAGAGACTGAAGAACTTACGAATCAGCACAAAAATGATAAGGATTTTACCACTCTCATTAATGAAGAACTTAATACATTAATAGACCGGGAGAAAAAAACGCTTGCTGAATTAGAAGAAATATTGATAACGAATGAAGAAGAAGGTTATCGCAATGTAATAATGGAGATTCGTGCCGGCACAGGCGGTGAAGAAGCAGCCCTTTTCGCCGCTGACCTTTTCAGGATGTATACCAAATACGCTGACAAAAAAGGCTGGAAATATATTCTGATAAATTCTAATCCTACCGAATTAGGCGGATTGAAGGATACAACCTTATCCATAGAAGGCGAAAACGCTTACAAATATTTACGATTGGAAAGCGGCACACATCGGGTGCAAAGGGTTCCGCACACCGAAGCCAGCGGACGGATTCATACCTCAGCCTGCACTATTGCGGTTTTACCTGAAGCCGAAGAGGTTGAAGTGGAAATAAAAACGGAAGACCTCAAGATTGATACCTATAGCGCGGGCGGTCCGGGCGGACAGCATGTTAATAAAACCGCTTCAGCCATCAGACTTACCCACATACCAACCGGTATTGTCGTAGCCTGCCAGACCGAACGCTCGCAACACCGTAACCGTGACCTGGCAATGCGTCTCTTAAGAACCAGAATCTATGAACACCTGGCATCCAAAACAAAACAGGAACGTGACACAATGCGCAAGAATCAAATCGGCTCCGGCGACCGCAGTGAAAAAATACGCACTTATAATTTCCCCCAGAACCGTATTACTGATCACCGAATCAATTTCTCACTACATAACCTGACTATCATTTTAGACGGCGAATTGGAGGAACTCGTTAATAAACTCCTGGAAGAGGACAGAAAAACCAAACTCTCCCGATGGAGTCTATCGGGACAGTAATATACTACTTAAATGTTTGTCATTAGCCGATTATAGAAATATATATTACTCTTAGACCGGATACATGAGGAATATAAATATGACCAAGAGCGGAGAAGAACGCAGGGTTCATAAACGTTATACTATTATGGGCTGCACTATCCAATATAAACCCGATACTTTCTTCATCTTTTTCAGCAAGACATCCAAGAAATATATGGTTCTGGATATCTCTCAGAGCGGGATACAATTTGTTACCAGAGAAAAATTCAAGGAACAAACTCGTTTATTATTGAATATTATTGCACCGACATTGAATAAAGAAACAATTAATATTAAAGGCCGTGTTGTCTGGGTGAG
>JAZDFP010000302.1:0-3866 GCA_043807745.1 Planctomycetota bacterium | reverse complement strand
ACTGGAAATATACAATAGTGCTGCCGCCATTGGGATTGACCGTGCCATTTAAGGTGGCAGAAGTCATGGCAATATTAGTGGCGGGATTGGTTGTTACTGATGGTGGAGTTACCGCTGGTGGGTTGCTACTGCCGCTACTGCCTCCACCGCCTCCGCAACCGACATAATTAAATGTAACATAAGCAACAAATAATATGCCAGTGATGACCTTTAACAGCAACATTTTTTTCATATTACACTCCTTTTCTTTATAGTTTTGAGAAAGCGGTTTCATATACCTTTTCAACGGGGCCCACAATCTGTAGAAAAGGTGATAGTCGTCCGGTTAGACCTGCCCAGTCCAACATATCCTTCACTAATCCTTGAGGATTTAATATAGAGACTTTAAGCCCTTGTTCCTGAACGTGGTTAATCGCCTCTATACCAATGCTATCAATCATACTCGTATTAGCAAGGTCAAAGATAAGATTATTTATACCTAATCGGGCAAAGTTGATTGAGCGAATAACTTTATCTAATTCCTCAGCATAGATACCAACTATGGCACCTTCTATCTCCATCAGATAGGTCGCATTATTAATCTTAGATGTTATTTCCATATTTATTTAATCACTCCTATAAGAGGATATTAGTAAGCGTCCCGATGCTCTCCGATGCCCCGATGTCCATCGGGGCGCTAAATCAGATTACACTCAATAGTATAAGCAAATTGTATGCCAGAAGGATGGGAATCTGCATAAATATTATGATTAATATGTAACCTTAAGTATTTCAAGAGGTTAAAGATATGATTTTGGTGATACAGTATAAAGATATGGATAGGGGAATTGAGTGTTTTGTTAACTAAGTTAACAGTTTATGTTAACTAAGTTAACAGCAAGAGTGAATCTTTATTTTTCATCATAAAGCCCTAATCGTTTCATCTTTTTCATTAGTCCAAGTCGGCTTAGTCCAAGGTTCTTGGCACAGATGCTCTTATTATAATTGGTCTTTTGCAGGGCCTGACGGATAACTTCCCACTCTGTTTCATCAATGATTTCCTTGAGTGATTTATCTGCAAAGGTTTGTACAGGCTGAATAAGGGGTCCTTTTAGAGGTTGAGTAAGGTGCGGAGAAACCATCTGAACAGTAATTAATTCACTTTCACCTGTTAAGGCACAGCATCGTTTAATCTCATTCTCTAATTCCCTAACATTACCAGGCCAATTATAATCAACCAGTAGCCGAAGGGCTTCGGCATTAATAGACTTTTTCCGGGTGTTAGTATCACCGGCTATCTTCTCTAAGAAATAGTTCACAAGGAGTGGGACATCTTCTTGTCTTTCTCTCAATGGAGGCAGGTTGATGGTGATGACATTTAATCGGTAATAGAGGTCATCCCGGAAGGAACCTTTTTGGACTAATTGTTTTAGGTCTTGATTCGTAGCAGAGATAATTCTGACATTTACCTTAATGGGATTCTTTCCGCCCACAGGTCTAATCTCGCATTCCTGCAGGACCCTTAAAAGTTTCTTCTGCATCTCCTGGTCCATTATGCTGACCTCGTCTAAGAAAAGTGTGCCGCCATCTGCCAATTCAAAGAGCCCCTTTTTATCCGAGATAGCACCGGTAAAGGCACCTTTAATATGCCCGAAGAGTTCGCTTTCCAATACGCCCGAGGCAAGTGCGGCACAATTCTCGGAAACAAAGGGCTTAGCCTTACGCAGACCATTGAAGTGAAGTGCCTTTGCCACTAATTCTTTACCGGTTCCGGTCTCACCCTGAATCACTACCGGATAATCTGCCGTGATGGCTTTATCCAAAAGTTTATAGACCTCACGCATTGCTTTACTTCTACCGATAATATTGGCAAACTGATATTTCTCATAAAGTGCCTTTTCTAATTCAGCAATCCGCTTTGTATGTTCCTCAGTTTCTATTGCAGTCTTGACAATCTTTTCTACGTTAACATTTAGAAGTTTGAGCATTATCTCAAGGAGTTCTTTAGAAATAGGGGAAATATTAAAGTATGCCTTTTTCAATTGTTCTAAATCTACACCGGTATCCTCTACTCGTTCGGCAATCTCTTGCCATTCGGTCTCGTTAGGTTGATGAAGAAGTAGACCACAATATGTAGAAATACAGCCACAATACTTATTGTGAACGATTATTGGAATACTTACCTCAGTCAGACCTGTATAACAGGTGCAAATATCAGTTTTAAGGGTGGTTGAGATTCGGGCGAAGGTTTGTTTTCCTGATTCCGCACACCGTCGTTTTCCTTTCTCTGTCTTATAAATAAGTTCACAAAAGGGGAAAGGAATATGTTTATATGGTTTCCGAATGCGTTCCCACTCCTCGCGTGTAATACCCATCGCATCAAAATCACCAACTAGCATACTCCTTTTAAATATCTGTTTAAATAAAGTTCTGGTCTGCTGAAATAAAGGTGAAGCAAAGACTTTTTCCCAGACCTCTGCGTTTAATTTAATTTGTTCCATAAGAAATAAGTAAGTGGATTAAATAGATAAATCGGATAAATTAGTTTTTCTTACTCCTCTCGCTGGACGACCTGCCCGACCTTCGATCGTTCTGGCGGAATTCCGCTAATAGAAATAACCATAGAATTATTTTATTTAGTTCTTTGATATTCAATCTCTACAATTATTTATTAACCCTATCAAATTCAGAATGATTTAGCAATCAAATAGAAGATGAAAAAGGATAAATGACTAAAAATATCAGTCCCGCTTTAGCGGGATGAGGCGAGTTTCAAGAGGATTTCTAATCCTTGACGCAGTTTATTTTCCTCAACTGCATATGAGATGCGGAAATTGGTGTTTTGTTCTGAGAATGCGCAACCCGGAACGATAAGAACATTATGCCCGGCGGCTTCTTTTACAAAATCAGCCGCATTGTTATCAGGCGCCTGAGGAAAGATATAAAATGCGCCTTGCGGTTTGTTCACCTTGAATTTGCCCTTGAGCGTTTCATAAACTATGTCCCGACGTTTATGGAATTGTTTAATTATACCGGTCATATCCGTTTCTAATGCAACGACTGCGGCTTTCTGGAACGGCGCCGGGGCGCAGATGAACGACCACTGTTGCAGAATCGCCATCTTTTCTATGAGTTCAGCCGGTCCTGCGGTATATCCCAAACGCCAGCCCGGCATTCCATATGCCTTGGAAAATCCATCAGCCAGTAATGTTTTTTCGTAATATTTTACGGCACTCTCCACCTCGCAATCATATACAAATGTTCTATAGACTTCATCGGAGATAATTAATAGGTTGTGCTTGCGGGCAATATCCACTACCATCAGTATTTCTTCTTTGGAATAAACTATGCCGGTGGGATTGCAGGGAGTGGTTATTATGATTGCTTTGGTGCGGGGAGTAATAACCTTTTCAAATTCCTCTCTTTTTAGTTTGAAATCAGGATAGGTATTGGCAAATCTGGTAATGCCGCCGGTGATGTGAATAATATGTTTGTATAGTGCGAAATAAGGGTCCGTAATAATCACTTCATCGCCATCATCAATGATAACCATAAGGCACAGGACTATCGCGCCGGCTACACCTGAGGTAACCATCAAACCGGGCGGTGAGAATCCAAATCGTTTGGTAAATTTCTGAATGAGTTTTTCCTGGAGTTCAGGAATGCCCTGGGTTGTCGTGTAACGATTGAATCCCTGTTTGATAGCATTTATAGCGGCATCTTTGACCGGGTCCGGAACTTCAAAGTCGGGTTGGCCAATGGAAAGATCAATGGGGTTTTTAAGGGAACGCCCCAGGTCAAAAGCCTTTCTGATTTCTGACGCTTCTATTTTTAATGCGCGTTTGGATAACATAATAAGAAAATTTCGTAACTTCTGCCACGAAGGC
>JAZDFP010000301.1:0-2019 GCA_043807745.1 Planctomycetota bacterium | reverse complement strand
GTGGCATAACTGGATTCTGCGTGGCTTTAATTGTAGCTGTTGTTGATTACTTTATGAGACGGCATGGATAGCCAGCAATTAGTCAAACTCTATACTGATATGAGACTGTTAGAAAGTTATCTGGTGGAAACCTTAGAACAGGTCAAGAAGGTAAACGAGTTACTGAAAGAGACTATGATTAAGAAGTCTTCTTAAACTTATCAATCCAAATTTGACACTCTTTGCAGCCAAATTCTTCCTGACAGAATAGGATTTTACGGTATGGACACTGAGTTCCCTTCATTTCTTCAACTCCCGAACCCTTACGTTACGTGGGTCTATCGTTGTGGGTAACTTAATACTACTAATAGTAGGGAATATCTTGGTGCAATATACCCACGTATTATTGATGTGATTAAAGAAATTCACTTCATACTTTGGCATCATCTTTTACTTCCCCTGTGTATTCATCCCATAGAGTAAGACAACCCATACAACGATAACGCTGAGAACCATATCTAAGATTATTCTCCCTATGTTGGTGATACCATGTTGCCATTAAAACACAATCGCTGCACTTAGGGCAATACCGAAGAATTAAGTTATCACTACTTTTATTACCAAACATATTTACTCCTTATTCAATAGACTATTTATCTTAGAGAACGGGATATGACTTTGAATACCATAGAACACAAGGTCTAAATAGGTTGTGTCAGGATTACCTTTTAATCCTGGAGCTTTGCCACATTCCTTTAGCCGTTCACAGATAGCGGATAACTTCTCCCGTTGAGTATCATCTGCTAGTGTCTTGATTAGTGCTTTGGGTAGGTTATCTGTTTTCATCTTTCTCCTCTAATTGGTCTAGTGCGTCTTGCAGCAAATCTTCAATTTCCTCAATAACAGAATGATATAAAGAAGGGAAATAGATTTCAATGACAGCATGAATAACTAACCCACGCTGAGTGCGGAGTGGTAACTTAGGGTCTATATATATTTCCACATCACAAGTAGAGTATTCACCACCAGTTAAATGTGATGGCATATCATCATACTTGGTTACTTTGATATTCATTTCCTTTTCCAACTCAAAGGTTCTGCCTGTTTCTTTAACCAGTCAGCGAAAAGATTTATGACTTTTATTTCGGCTTCAGCCATAATATCCTCTGGACAGGTTTTTTGGAAGGGGCAGGAATGACATTCATCTGTTTCCGGTTGTTCCTTCCCTAACGCTTTGAAAACAGCACACCTATTTTCCATTTATCCTATCCCACGCTCTGACTTTCATTTCTTTAGTCTACCCTGTTTTTCTAACCTAGCGAGTAACTGCCTCTCAACGTGCTTGCGTATGTCTTTGGCGAACTTAACTTGGAACTCGTCACCCCTCATAAAGGGACACTTACCGTCTTTGGTATCAACGCAATCACAAGTAACGCAACTAAACAACGTTTGACTGATTGGGCATCGTTCCCTAGCCTCACCATCCTTCATTAGTAATTTGATGTTTTTATCCATTAACCCTCACCTGACACGTAGAATTTAATGTTATTGAGAAACTCCTCATCATCCTCGAACTGCCGGATAAGAGGGTAATCCACAAAGATACAATCATCAATAGCATGACCGATAATCATACAAAGGTTTCCATTACATAGAGCAATCCCTAATTCCACCAACGAACCTTTATAGTTGTAGTCTGCGACAAATCGGCCAACATAAATATCAGACCTGAAAATACCTTTGACATCACTTATGGCATAATCTACGGGGTATCCCTTATCGCTATATTCATGGTAAGTCCAATCTTCTGTTATCTCATATCCCATAGTTCTCAGAGCATCCTGTATTCTACGAATATTTAATCTATCTTCAAACTTACCACTTACAAAAAATTTCACTTTACTTTCTCCCACGCTTGCTGGCACTGTGGAAACCGTCAACCACGCCATTGGTGAATCTTGTTCCTTCGGCCAAACTATTGTCAATTCAGGGTAAACTACTTGTGGCATCTGATTCATTCTCCTTTAACATTCCTTGCCA
>JAZDFP010000300.1:0-2270 GCA_043807745.1 Planctomycetota bacterium | reverse complement strand
TAAGGTTATTTTATTGTTAAGTGATTTGTCATCCCGATATTCATCGGGACTCCGCTTCGCTGCGTACGCTGTTACATTCTGTCCGAGCAGGGTGAATTCGCTAATGCCTTTATCCAGAAGCGAGTCGACCTCTTTTATAATCTCCTCCGGAGTCCGGCTGATTTCCTTGCCACGCACATAAGGCACAATGCAATAGGAGCAGAAATTATCACAACCCCTCATTACCTGGACATAGGCGTGATTCTTATCAGAGATGAAATTTGAGTGTTCATAATCCTCGCCTTTTATCAATCCTTCTTTATCAGCACACACAACTTTATCAGCGTCCTGCTTGCGTAACTTATCTATGTGTTTAATGATACTCTTATAGCGATGAGGTCCGCAGACCAGAGAGACGTGAGGCAATCTCTTAAAGATTTGTTCTTTATCCTTCTGCGCCATACAGCCGATGATTCCGATAATCAGACCGGGTTTCTTTTCCTTTAATTTTTTGAGGTTACTTACTCTTGAATAGACCCGTTCCTCGGCGTGTTGACGGACACTGCAGGTATTTACCAAAATGACATCCGCTTCAGACTCAGATTCTGCCAATTGATAACCGGCTTGAACCAAAGAGCCGCTGATAAGTTCGGAGTCCAGTTTATTCATCTGGCAGCCGAAGGTCTGGATAAAAACATTTTTATTATTCACGTTTATTAATATGGTTGTATATGTACCTTAATATGGTGTAAATGTCAAAATCCACAGAGCAAGAAATTATTAACCACAAAGACACAAAGAATTAAAGATTTGTATTTACCTTTGCGTTCTCTGTGCCTCTGTGGCTAATTTTTTTGCTTTTAGTTTTGCACTTTTACTTTCCTTTTAGTATTATCTTATTAATGAAACAACAATTAACGTCAGAGACAAATTTTATAATTATCCCGATGATACTGCTTACTTTAATAGGGATAATTGCTATCTGGTGTGTTTCATCTCCTTCAGGTAATCTATTCCAGACCGAGCCTATCTTATCACGAGCCAATCTGACACAGGCTATGTCATATGAGCCGATTAAACAAACCCTTTTTGCTCTTTTAGGACTGCTATTGTTTATCCTTATCAGTCGTTGGAATTATTATAATTTCAAGAATTATTCCACCGCATTATATATAATACTGATTTTATTCTTAATAGCATTAATATTTTACGGTAAATTTTCGCATGGTTCAAGACGCTGGATTTATTTGGGTCCTTTTGCATTCCAGCCATCCGAGTATATGAAAATTATTACCGTTCTGGTATTAGGGCAGTATTTAATGCATAAGACTAATATTGCTACATTAAAAGGGTTATTTATTCCCTATCTTTTAGTATTTGTTCCAATGGGATTGATTTTAATACAACCGGATTTAGGAACATCGCTGGTTTTTTTGCCGATGCTTTTTGTAATGGTTTATGTTGCCGGTGCGCGGGTAAAATATCTGCTGATAACTATTTTGATAGGTATTCTTTTTATTCCGATTGCTTACTTATGGCTGATGAAGGATTACCAAAAAGCACGACTTCACGTATTTCTAAATCCTTCAAAATCACCGACCGCAGACGCATACCATCTTCTTCAATCGCGTATCGCGGTTGGTTCAGGAGGTCTTTTTGGTTCATTATGGCAGGACTCTGAGCAAGCACCAACCATCTTTGTCCCGTCACGTCATAACGATTTTATTTTTACAGTCATTGCTGAGAAAGGGGGGTTTGTTGGCGTTTCTGTCGTTTTATTGCTCTATTTTATACTGTTGGCGGCGTCTTTAATGATTGCTGCGGCTACCCGTGAACCCTATGGTCGGCTTATTATTGTCGGGATTACGGCATATCTGACAACTCAAATCATAATCAATATTGGTATGACCGTTGGCTTGGCTCCGATTACAGGAATAACATTGCCTTTAATTTCTTATGGCGGTTCATCGCTTACCTCAACTTTTATTGCCCTGGCTTTTATATTAAATATTCGTAACAAACAAATACCCACGTTTTCCTCTCGTGATTTTGAATAGGAGCCACAGATTACACAGATAGAGTATGTTAATATTAAAAATTCTTTCTTCAGTTATTCAAATGTTGCCATTAAGTCTGGCACTACGTATCGGTGAAATAATAGGCTTACTTTCATATTACTTATTTCCCTCAAGACGTAAAATAACTGTTGACAATCTCAAAAAAGCGTTTGCTCACATAAAAACAAATCAACAATTACACAAGATAGCAAAAGGAATGGCTAAAAATATGGG
>JAZDFP010000299.1:0-6845 GCA_043807745.1 Planctomycetota bacterium | reverse complement strand
GATTTTTCTGTTATATTTTTGTTACTATCTTATTAATCTTTATCTAAAACTTCTTATTCTCTCAATTCCTAAATTCCTCAATTTCATAACATCTCAACATCTTCCCGCCCGAGGCGGGTGCGCCTTGGGCGCAAATCTCTTGATTTCTTAACAACTCAATAACTTGATCACGGCGTCTCTTCCGGGTTCACCTTCTTCGTGCCTGTCGCGCAAACACCACTTGGCATGCAGGTCTGGTCTGACTGGCAGGTATAGCCGCACTGAAGGCAGTTCTTTTCCGGCAAAAACGTTTGGGGATTGCACCATTCTTTTATTGCTGAGCAACCGCTTAAAGCCGTGCCGTCAATGCAGCAGTCTCCGGCTTCGCAGATAGTCACTTCGTATGGCGCTTCAACAAGCGGTGTCCAAACATAAGTCATATGATCTTTAGTCGCTTCGAACATTACCTTTAAGCCTTTTTTGAGATATAAATTAGATCCTGTTTGGTGCATACTACAATATGTTTTTTGTCTAGTCTGGTCGCCATAAGCATAGGCTGTGGCATTCACATTACTGCCACTGCTGTCTTTGTAAGTAAAGTGGGTGGGTATTGGTTGATGTAATGTGATATTACAAGGCGTAGTACAGAACTGGATATCTGATAAGCAGCCATTGCTGTATGGATCATCAGAAGACGACACTTCAAATCTCACCTCTAACCCGGGCTTGATATAGAGGTCGGATGACGAGCCACTTGTAAACATACAGATATAATTGTTGCTTGCATCATAGACATCGACATTAACCCTGCCGCTGAAGAGATTATTATTTTGGTCAAGATAATCATAATGGGTAAGCAAAGGCAGAGAGACGGATTGGTTGCAAGGCGCGCCGCAAATTTCGGTCTCCGTGGCAAAACAATTGCCCATGCCATATGAAACATGAAAATGAACGACCTGATTCTTGTTCACCGCAACCAAGGCAACACCCTCGGCATTTGTGGTACCGCCGCCAGGAAGTAAATTGCCATTATTGTCATAAGGCGTTACCCCTGCGTTTTGGACAGGTGATCCGTTATTAGTAACCGTTACCACGGAAGGTATTGGTTCAAGGTTAATATTTTTAGGATATTGATTGTTTAGCTCATATGATTCCGGGGTATGGCTGGGATTAGACGAAGGATTAATTTTGATCAATACCATATGGCCGCCGTAAACCGTATCATCAGGAACGGGAATATACACATCTAATGTGCCAAAGGCTGGGACTGTACCAGTATCGGTTGCCGTGCCAAGATAGACCGGGCTTAAAGGATTATCATAGTTATATGCCTCAACCGGAGGATTCACCGCATCGCTTGAACCAAGATTCGTCAAACGAACCCAGATCTTATGTTGTTCTCTGTTAAAACCTATGGAATCATTATTTGTCACTAGATCGGATTCGCCTGCGCCAGCGCGCTGGCCTAAAAGATGAAGTGCCGGGTCAGAAAATAATATTTTGCCCTGACTGCTTTGTCCAATATAAACATTCCCTTCAGTTGCAATTGCCGCATAACCCGCACGATACTGAAAATGCTCTAATATCTGATGCGCCATGTTTCTCCACGTTCTAATTTCAGCTTCCACTGGATTACCGATATATCCGACTGCACCTTTTTCCGGCATGACGACCAATGCCTCACCAATACAATGAGGACTATATGGGTTAGGAGGAGGACTATTTGTACAATATTCACCCGACATACAGGCGGTCAAACAACCGCCATTATAGATAAATGGATTTTTATATCTATTTGTCAAAGTATTTAGATCAGCAAGGCTAAACCAGGGCGTACCATAGGTGACCCAAGTCCTCTCACCGCCATGAGCGAAATACGTGACATAGTTCTTAGCAAAATTATTGATGACATCCAATCTGGTGGCGTAACAATTATGATAAACATTAAACAAATGGTTTTCCAGATCAATCTCTCCGTCTAGCGTGGTACACGTACCATTGTGAAATAATCCGGCCTGTTCGTGGTAATCGCCAGCGACAACCGGATCATTCTCATAATGGAATATCTTATTATACACATTCGTGATCTCTACTGCGTTTCGTACAGGCAATCGGCCAACTGCCATGTCGACGTATTCATCTCCACCTGAGACGTATGCGATATATTCATCTTGATTAGAATGATATGCCGGCACCCATTCAAGGTCACCCATGAGAAGTAGGTACTCCGGCACTACTGCCCAATGGTCATAGGCATACTGGGTGAAGGCTTTAATCTTCTCAACGTTATCAGCACCAGTGAACTCATTGTAGATATCCGCGACATTTGCCACGGCAACGTTAAAATTATCGTTGTTCTTCCGATAATTCGCGAAGGTGCTTAATTCAGGAGTACTATAGAAATCCGTATGCGTAATAATAAGATAATCCACGTTATTGCTCACGCTTCTCAGCTGGGCTTGGGTGAGGAACAGTACGGGATTGCTAGTGGCTTTGACCTGCCCAGAATCAGCCGCAGTTACAGCCTCAGGATTCGCCACTGTATTCTTCAGCATCTTAGCCAAGGAAGTTAGGGTATTCTTTTTGCTTGATGCAGCCAGATTGACTGTGTAACTCACGGTCACGTCCATAGTCGGGATTATCTGTAGTTGTTTTGTTTTAGAGTTAAAGGCAAGGGGTGAAACCTTGATAGAGAGAAGATGCTGGGAGCGGAAATAGAAGTCTTCGCCTTTTTCAGTGGTTGAGGTTGGTTGAAACGCGTCAATAGTATAAGCCGCTTCGTCTTTGTAGAATTCTTCGTCAAAACCATCCACTTTTCCATCCTCGCCCTTGTGTGCAATTTGTTTGGGTACGGGATAAACAGCGATATCCTCGGTTACCACGTTTTCTGTGGTTGAGTTTGTGGTGACCGTGATGTTCTGGGCACTATCTGGAATGGCAACAGTCTTTACCAAGTAAGGCACTTCTGGGACACCCTCGGTTTCCGGGAGAAGTTTGTCCTCATCAACATAGGATAGCCGGGTATATTTGATGCCGTCTTTTTCAATGATCTCTTTATTTAATTCAGGTGCGGTGACGGAAAAGGTTATCGTTTCTGATCTTGTGGAAACCCGGCTGACCTTATTTTTCATGAGCAATCCGCCCTGACTAATTCCGGCATAGGCAAAAAGGCCGCCGGTCATAATTAAAAGGATGGCCGTAGCCACCAGGTTTTTAGTGTTCAGGAACACATTAAGGTTGGTTTTGGTTTTAACCTTTTCCTCGACTTGTTGCTGGTTTTCCATAGGTTTTTTCATATTTAATAAAGATAATTATCTTTTAATCTCTTGATCTCTTAACATCTCAACATCTTCCCGCCCGAGGCGGGTGCGCCTTGGGCGCAAATCTCATAACCAATTACAGCGTCTCTTCCGGATTCACCTTTTTAGTGCCTGTCGCGCAGACACCGCTTGGCATACAGGTCTGGTCTGACTGGCAGGTATAGCCACATTGATGACAGTTCTTTTCCGGCTTAAGGGTGGTTGGGTTGCACCATTCCTTAGTAGATGAACACGCGCTTAAAGCCGTGCCGTCAATGCAGCAATCTCCGGCTTCGCAGATAGTAATGTCATAAGGCACTTCGATGAGAGGTGTCCAAACATAGGTCATTTCATTTTCGGTCGCAGCAAACATCGATTTTAAACCTTCTTTTAGATAAAAATTTATACCGGCTGGTGATGCGCAATATCGTTTTTGCCGTGTTGTATCACTATAAGCGTAGATCTGAGCATTTGTGTTATTGCCATTGGTGTCCCGGTATGTCACGTGAGTGGGGGTTGGTTGATTCAAAGTGATATTACAGGGTGTGGTGCAAAACTGGATATCCGACAAGCAGACATTGACCATTTGCACATCGCTTGACGATGCTTCAAAAGTTACTTCTAGCCCAGGATGGATGTACGGATAGGCCTCTGAACCATGAATGTCGAGGCAAATCGTATTGTTGTTTTTATCATAGACATTAATAATTGTTGCCCCGTTAAAGACATCGCCATTCTGGTCTAGAAAAACATAGTGTGTCGGGGCTGGCAGGATGGCGCTTATATTGCACGGCGTTCCGCATTCATCGGTAATTATGGCCAGGCACCTGTTATAAGTGACATGAAAACGGACAGCTTGATCCCTGTTAACCGCGACCAAAGCCACGCCATTGGCATTGGTTGTGCCTGATTCGCCTACCATATTACCGTTGTTATCATAGGCAGCGACTTGGGCACTTTGGACCGGTGAACCGTTGTCCGTAACGGTCACCACCGAGGCGATCGGTTTGAGAGTAATGGTTTTTACGTATTTATTGTTCAGTTCAAAAGATTCCGGGATGTGGTTCAGATTTGTTGATGGGTTAACTTTGATTAAAACTTTATGAGTGCTCAAAGTCATATCATCAGGCACTGACACATAAACATCCAACGTGCCGCCTGCCGGGACCGTACCGGTATTAGTCTCCGTGCCCAGTAAAACTGGATTTTGAGGGTCATCATATATATACGCCTCGACTGGCGGGTTGACCGCGTCACCTGGGCCAATATTGGTTATTTGAACCCAAATCTTATGCATTACCGTGTTAAATGCAACTTTATTCGGGGTAACAGTCAATTCCGGCTGGCCGGCTGTGGTACGGTGGCCCAAGAGATGAAGCGCCGGATCCCCTAGTAAAACTTCAATTTGGCGGCACCACTCGTCTTCTCCTAATTCCATAGACATCATCATTTCCCCGGCTTGGTAATGAAAATGATTTAAAATATAATTTGCCGTATTCCTCCAACAAGAGTCTACGGTAGCGGTGGTGTTACCGTAATATGCAACTGCGCCTTTTTCCGGCATCATGACAAATGCTTCACCTAAACAATGAGGTTTATAAAGGTTATCCGGGTAAAAGGTACAAGCTGCCATCATATTAGCTGTTAAACATCCGCCGCTATAGATAAATGGATTTTGATAAGAATTTGTAAGCAATCCAAAATCTTTTACAGAAAATATTTCTATCCCATATGATCCCCCATGACCGAAATATTCTAAATGATTTTTGTTAATATTATTAATAAAATCCGTTTGACTGCCATCATAATTGTAATAAGCATTAAACCCATAACTTTTAAAAGTATTGACTCCGGTCGGAGCAGAAGGAGAATCTGACATAAATGACGCCGACTGGCTGCGATAATCGCCGGGAATTATAGAATCTTGTTCGTAGTGATATATCTTATTATATATATTGGTTATCTCGGCCACTGATCTGGCTGGAAATCGGCCGACTGCCATATCAGCATACGTGTCTCCGCCAGAGATATAAGCGTAATATTCATCATCCTGAATATATAAATCATCAATTTGAAATATTGCGTGCGTCGGCACCCATTCAAGGTCACCCAGCAGTAAAAGGTATTCCGGCGCTTTCTGCCAATTGTCATAAGCGTATTGCGTGAAAGCCTTGATCTTTTCCACGTCGTCCGCTCCGGTGAACTCGTTGTAGATATCCGCGACATTCACCACGGCGATCTTGAAACTGTCATAGTTCGCCCGGTAATTAGCAAAGGTATTTAACTCCGTGGAACTAAAGAAATCAGTATGCGTGATGATGAGATAATCCACGTTATTGCTCACGCTTCTTAACTGAGCTTGAGTAAGGAAAGAAACCGTACCGCTGGTAGCTTTGACCTGCCCAGAGGCAGCCGCAGTTACAGCCTCAGGATTCACGACTGTGTTCTTGAGCATATTAGCGGAGGAATTAAGTGTGTTTTTTTTACTGGTGGCAGTCAGATTGACCGTATAGCTCACAGTCACGTCCATTGATGGGATTATTTGCAGTTGTTTTGTTTTAGGGTTAAAGGCAAGGGGTAAGACCTTGATAGAAAGGAGATGCTGGGAACGGAAATAGAAATCTTCTCTTTTTTCAGTTGCCGAGGTTGGTTGGAACTCGTCTATTGTATACGCGGCTTCGTCTTTGTAGAATTCTTCATCAAAACCGATGATATTCCCCTTTTCGTCCTTTACTTCAATCTTATTAGGTATGGGATAAACCGTAATTTCTTCAGTGGTCACTTCTTCTGCTGTAGCTGTGGCTTTAACCGTGATATTCTGGGCATTGTCTGGAATGGCGATGGTCTTTACTAGATAAGGCACCTCTGGGATA
Organism: Planctomycetota bacterium; assembly: GCA_043807745.1. Lineage (GTDB taxonomy): Bacteria > Planctomycetota > MHYJ01 > JACQXL01 > JACQXL01 > JAZDFP01. Next base: position 694 of record JAZDFP010000299.1, on the reverse strand, counting down.
CCCTCGGTTTCCGGGACATTTTTATCCTCATCAACATAGGATAACCGGGCGTACTTTATGCCGTCTTTATCTATTATCTCTTTATTTAACTCAGGCGCAGTAATGGAAAAGGTTATCGTTTCTGATCTTGTGGAAACACGGCTAACCTTATTCTTCAATAATAATCCGCCATGGCCAATCGCGGCATAGGCAAAAAGACCGCCGGTTAAAGCCAAAACCAGAAAAGTGGCTAATAGTGTTTTGGTACTGCTGAAAATACTGATTTTGGTTTTTACGGTTTCCCCGACTAATTGATCTTTAGCCATATTCTTTTTTCCTTTGTTATTCATATCTTAATAAACCTCTTATTAACTTAATAACTCACTTAACTTAATTACTTAATCAATCAATTAACTCCAATCACTCGTATGCCCCGCACCACGCCTGCATCTCTTCCGGGGTGTTGAACGGCACATCATTAGGCGAGTAAAACGAGGCGAATCTGGCCACGTCAGCACTGTCTAGCTTGCCGTCAGCATTGAAGTCCATGCAAGGCAGCGGCGGGGTAATGCCAGTGCAGGATTTATGGGACTCGTATTGGTCGGCAAAGATGGCCGCGTCCTGGTTGTTTACTAGTCCGTCATTTCCGTCTTTAATATTATTATCAGCTAGGCAAGCGTCAAAAAGCTCATCTATGTCCTGGACCCTGATGTCG
>JAZDFP010000298.1:0-2970 GCA_043807745.1 Planctomycetota bacterium | reverse complement strand
CCACTGTAGAAGCGTGGCAAAGCCGGGCGCAGTGGTCAATATTATTATTGGCGAATAGCACCCGACAGAATTTCTGCATCAGGTAATTCTCTTCGTTGGAACACTTGGCAGAAGCCAGAACTGCCAACGATTCGCTACCATGTTCACGTTTTATTTGGGCAAACTTCTTAACGATTAAATCAATCGCTTCTTCCCATGTGGTTTCAACCAGTTTCCCATCTTTACGGATGAGTGGTTTTCGGATGCGTTCACTGTTTTGGGTAATTGATTCATCCAATGCACAGGATGGATATCCCGGTAATTGGGATTTGGGATTTGAGATTTGTGATTTATTTGAACATTGGGATTTGGTGCTTGGAATTTCCTTCAAAGGTTTACCTAATCTATCCGGATGCCTGACAAAATCCATCCCAAAATGCCCCTTGATACAAAGCCATCCTTTATTAGCAGGCCCATCTGGATTACCACGAGCACGGATAATATGATTATCCTTAATATCTAAGATAATACTACAACCACAACCACAATAAGGACAGATTACAGACATTTGCTCGCAGTCCATTATCCGACCGCGGAAACGAGCGGTTTTGTCTGTCAAGGCTCCGACTGGGCAAACATCCACACAGGCACCACAAAAAACACAGTCAGAATCCTTTCGCGGAATATCTAACGGAGTAGTAATCTTAGTTGCAAATCCACGTCTGGTAAAATCTATGGCTTCGTTGGTTACGGCTTCGTTACAGGCAATTACGCACCGTCCGCACATAATACAGGTTTGATATGATATTTCAATCAACGGGTTGCCGGTTTCGTTTGGATAACTTGTGCGTTCACCTTCGTAGGAAGTCTTTTCCAAACCGAATTCATAGATATACTTTTGAAGTTGACATTCACCATTCTTCTCACAGGTCATACAATTTGCCGGGTGGTCCGATAGAATCAGGTCAAGCACAGTCTTGCGGAATTCGTGGAGTTTCGGGCTAAAGGCGGTAACTTCCATTCCCTCTTTAACGGGCAGGGCGCAGGAGGCAATCGGCGCCTTTCCGCCTTTAACATCAACAATACATAAACGGCAACCGGCAAAGGGCGTCAGGGCAGGATGATAACATAAGTGTGGGATATCAATTCCGTTGTCCAAGGCGGCTTGGAGGACCGTCTGGTTCGGCTTGGCTAAAATCTCTTTGCCGTCAATGGTAAACTTGATTGTCATAAATTATCTCCTTAAATCATATTTTCATCGTAAACCGACCAGATTGCCCGAGTCAGCCATTCAGACCTGCGGAGACAATCATTAAGACCCACGGCCTCATCTGTCCAAACCTGCAGAGACATCCGTTCAGACCTGCGAAGATAACCGTCCAAACCTGCGGTCTTGGTCGTTAAGACCTACTGAGACAGTCCTTAAGGGGTGCGGAGACAGTCCTTAGGACCTGCGGAGATAGCGTTCAAGACCTGCGCCGAGAGCCGTCCAGACCGCACCAGTTAGTCCTTAATACCCCCATTCTGAACCGTTTAAACCTGCGGAGACAGGGGCATCTGGGGGTGGGGGATACCCCCTACTCCACCCCCGGATACCCCTATCTTGCCTTGTATTCTTTATTTTCCAAATCACACCTTAGACATCGTGTGGCTTCTTTGTAAGCCGCTGAGTCGGGATAACCCTTGATTACTTCCTTAAAATTATTACATCTGGTATTAACCGGAATATGCTGTATTTTCTGTCTGTCATCTTTGAGCGGGTCGTGTGGTCCTTTAAGGTCTGTAGTATTGGCAAGTACCAAATCAATATTATCTGGTAACTTACCCTGCCCTCCAAGATATTTATCAATAGCCACAGCGGCTTTTTGTCCAGTGGCAATCGCATAAACAACCATACCTGCATTGGTAATACAATCACCGCCTGCAAAGACACCTTTGATAGAAGTTTCCATAGTTATTGGATTAACCTTAATTCCACCCCACTTAGTAAGTTCAACATCAGTGCCAATGAATTCTAAATCAGGTGATTGACTGATTGCCGTAATTATCATATCCGTTTCAACCATGAATTCAGAGTCTTTAATTGGTACGGGCTTACGTCGACCGTCTTTGTCAGCCGGACCTAATTCCATCTGCACGCATTGGATGCCGGTAACTCCACCTTGACAGGGTTCGCATTTAACCGAAGACGGTGCGGCAAGGAATTTGAATTGCACGCCTTCTGCCATTGCATCTTCTATTTCATCTTTATGGGCAGGCATTTCGTCCTTAGAACGTCGGTAGATTACAGTTACTTCTTTAGCGCCGAGTCGTAAGGCACTGCGGGCAGAGTCTATGGCAGAATTACCGCCGCCAATCACGGCTATTCTTGCTGGCACTCTCTTTCTCTTACCTGAAATAACATCATTAAGGAATTGCAAGGCATCAATAACTTCTTTAGAATTCTCTCCAACAACACCAAGAGAGCGACTTTTGGAAGAACCTACTGCTATAAATACAGCATCAAAGTTTTTAGTGATATTTCTCCATTGTGTATTTGTTCTGATAGAGGAATTAGTCTTAATCTTAACGCCCATTGCTTTAATGAGATTTATCTCATCCTGAACGACCTTTTTAGGGAGACGATAAGATGGAATACCATAAGCGAGTAAACCACCAGCCAGTTTTTCCTTCTCAAAGACGGTTACTTCTCGTCCCATTATCCTCAGGAAATAAGCGGCACTAAGACCTGAAGGTCCTGCACCAATAATAGCAATCTTTTTGCTATCCTTTTTCTGATTAAGTAATTCTGGCGTATTAAATGGGAAAAGGACAGATTTATTCTTGGCATATCCTTTCTCAGAAATATATCGCTTAAGATGGTCAATTGCGATAGGAGAATCTATTTCGCCTCTGCGGCAAACCGTCTCACAGGGTCTAAAACAAACCCTGCCCAAAGAAGCAGGCAACGGAACACTTCTCCTTATAAGATTAATAGCCCTCAAATATTCT
>JAZDFP010000297.1:0-5030 GCA_043807745.1 Planctomycetota bacterium | reverse complement strand
CACCTGCAGATGCGGATAGAGTTTTTCCAATTCCTTCTTAATTTCAGGATAGGATAATTTCTCATAGAAATGCATACAAAAGACCTCATATCTAATCGGTTCTTCGTTCTTGTATCTCATCAGGGCATCCTGAAATAACTGTTTGGTCAAGCCGTATCTGACATCCTTTTCAAGTTCCCGGACGGTATCTTTTTCTGCCAGATAATTGAGGATTGCATCGCGCTCCTTTTTGGCTTCCCGTAGGAGGTTTACCAGAGCAGGAATGACAATCATTTTACAGAGGAATGTCCTGAACTTATATTTCGGGTCGTATTCTTTGATACGAAGAAATGCGTCCTTGATGCAGTCATCAACGAATTCATCCGCGTTAAAACCGATAATCTTGCCCTTGCCGTAATGTTCCCAGATAATCTCCTGGATGGGATAAAGCAATGCCGGATGGTATTTAGCAAAGACATAATCAAGGTGTCTATCCAGCATCCGGTGTTCCAGTGCGGCCTGGATAGCCGAGCGTTTGCGGGTCGTGGTGCGCGTCCCGACCCGAATAAACAAACCTTTACGCATAAATTACCTCCATACCTTATTTTTCAGACAGTTCTTTTGTATCTGGTGCGGGTAGTAAAGAAATAAACCGTGCTAATACTAATAAAGCCATAAATACACCTATGGCAGATTCTGATAGAGTTAATATATGACCAATGCGGTTAATCGGAAGAGTAGTTTCATAGCCAAAAGAAGTAATAGTATTAAAACTAAAACCGATAGATTGCCATACTGTATTAAGTTTAACTACGCCATTCTCGAATGAGGCATTAAAACTTAAATAAAACAAAGCAAACCAAAGTATTACCTCAATATAATTCTGTAGTAATAGAATAACAATTCTTCGGTACCCTCTGACAGCGTATTTCTGACCGCTTTTAATTGCACGATATTCATCAAATAAAAGGGCATTTATTTGATACACCACCGTCTCAAAGACTCTTAGAAATCCATACACAATTATTACGCTCATAAAAAAGAAATCTTTATGGAATAGCAAGAATGACAGTATCAATGCGATAAAAATAGTATGCCCAAATACCCAGATATCAACAAACAAACAATGATACTTTTGTTCTACAGGTTCTTTTCCAAGTATTTTTACAAGTAGCTTCTGCTCAATTATTCTGAAAAGTGATATCCATCTCAAAACTTTGAAAATCCAATCCCAAACATCTATAGCAAAACCCTTCGTTTTCCAGGTATTATTTTGTGACTGATTTATCGGGTTATCTTTGTTTCCTATCATGTTAGCACCTCCCATTACATAAAGTGTTTTATAAAAACCTAAATATAACGCCAATGCAATTATTACATAAATTATACTGATGAATGGGGCCAAGAGATAGGCGATTCCCATGCCAATAAATGTAATCATCAGATAAAACATTCCAAAACTCTTTAATATTGTTGCTGTTTTCGACAATGTGAAATCGCAGAAGTCTTTTTCTATTTGTGCAATTCGTGTAATGTAAATATTATAGTTTCTTTTTTGCACCAAGAGATAAAGATTTGCAAAAATAGAATATAATAACAGGAAAATTAATATGGTATGCGGCAAGTCAATATTATTAAACAATGTCAACGTAGGTCCCCCTTTGAATAAAAATGCTATTAATCCTCCAACAATTAATATATACCACTGTATAAATTTATGGCGCTGTTCTTCGGTATGACGTATATATTCCCATTTCTGTTTATATTCTTCTTTTAAGAAATCTTTATCCATACTTATTATTCTTTGAATAATCATTCCTGAGGTTTAAGCATCTATCTTTTATCTCTTCTCTTGGTATAGTAACAATTCGGTAAGCCGTTGTCAATCTATTTATCTGCCAAAACCCCCATTTTAGCCCTATCCTAAAATATTATATTTTTAGTTAAGTATTTTTATCCCTTGTTCTGCCAAGAGGTTAGGACAAGTTTTTAGACTGATTTTGCATAATTTCAGCCAAAAATACCGCCCGCTTTGCAATGAGAGGGTGGAGGAGAGAGAAGACCTAATGCTCCTGAAGATTCACTCTCTATGGCAATTGCAGGAGTGACAATTGTCATAGTTCTTCAGGGTATTGGCCTTTCTCTCAAGTCCCTCTTCCGATAGCATCGGAAGGGCAACCTCGTAACCCTTAACTGAATGTAAGGGGGTGAAGAAATATGTTTGAGAAGAAGTTTGAGGTGAAACTCTATGTTCCTGAGAACGTAGAGGTGTCCGGTGATATGCCGGACCGATGGGCCGGTAACCTGAAGAATTCTTCTGAAGTTATCAATTCGCGCAGGCAAGCCAAAATCCCGGATGATGGAACATTCATCCTGAAGATGGCTGGTCGGGCGGCTCAGAACTTCAGAGAGTTCGTCAACCCGGCTTACACCACCAAGGGCGGTAGAAACCAGGAAGATGTCCAGAATACCCACAAGAGTAACATCGTTGTTGCTTTCAACAGTTGGAACGATAAGATTAACAAGGCATTTGAGACCCAGGACGGCGTTCCAGCCAAGTTGTTCAAGCAAATGATAGATGCTTCTAAGGATAGATGGGCGCTTCGGGCTGGTGCCAAGACACTGCGTCTGACGGGTGACAAAATCCGTGGTCGTGGTGTGGCGCCTATTGCCTCTCTCTATCTGGCTGGTGATACCCGTGCCAAGGCATGGATTCGCGAGGCGGATTACGCCGACGGCGAACCATACAGCATCACACAAACCGGACACGAACCAACCCTTAAGGTTGCTATGCAACAGCGGTTTGTCCAGGGTGGACTATCCGTGATTGATTCAGAGTTCAGTACTTCTGTCCTAACCAGACAGAATACTATGAACACTGATATCCTTAATGGTCTTCGTGACCCGGCAAGGTGTGACGCCTTTGTCACGACACCGGCACCGGATAAGTGCTTCTGTGTATGGGAAATGGATGGTAACATCTTGTTCCTGCATATACAAGTCGGAGTAACGATACCGTAAGTTCGTTAGCGTGCGTCCCAGCCCCGATGTAACGTCGGGGCTGGGCGACCACGTTTGATATAATGAATACCCGCCGACGCTAAAGCTTTGGCGGGTCTAACTGCCCGTAGTTCTGGCGCCGTTGGCGCCATCAAACGGGCAGTAAGAAAGGATAATTTTATGGAATACAGAAGAAGATATTTTGATGGGCAGGTTACTACACCCACTATAGTTGAGGGTGCGGTGACCGAGGAGAAGATTGCCGACGATGCGGTAACTTCAAGAAAGATTAAGGATGAGACTATTCAAAGCGTTGATATTGCAACCGGGCAGGTCAAGACCGAGGACTTAGCCGATGGCTCGGTTACTCTGTCTAAATTGGGTGTTGATGTTTCTATCGTGCCTCTGGAGGATGGTTCTGTTACCAATACAAAACTGGCTGACGGAGCAGTTACCACAACCAAAATCGGTGATAGAGAGGTAACAGAAGATAAGATACGAGAAGGTTCAATCTCATCATTGAAACTAAAGGATAGTGCAGTGACCAAAGCCAAATTAGCATCCAATTCAGTGGGCTACTTGGAGATTATTGACGGTTCTGTAACAACGCCGAAGATTGTTGATGGCGCGGTAACGCCTGAGAAATTGTCTTTTGTTCCGGGCGGAGCCAGACCGCTGGTGCCTCCGGTTGCAACAGATGAAATAGCGGCTAACGCAGTAGGTAGTAGTCAGTTGGCAGTAGACAGTGTGACGGCGGAAAAGATTGCGGCTAACACAGTGGACAGTGAAAAGTTAGCAGTGAGCAGTGTAATAACCGAGAAAATAGCCGATGGTGCGGTGACGATACCTAAATTAGGTTTTAAGGTTGCGGGAGTTATAGTTCTGCAAGGACAATATAACGGAGATTCGGTTGCTGACCCTGATTTAGTTAATGGACAAATTCTGGGATTCTATCCGACTAATCAAAGGAGCGGTGAGATTCAAATAATAGCCCTGAATATATACGGTTCAGTTAGAGTTACTCTGCTCGCCCCGGCTTTGTATGATAGTAGATTCAGTGTGATTGTGTTAAGAGGATAGCCACAGATTACTCCCGATAAATCGGGATAACTCGCAGTAACAACTAAAGTTTAACTGCGAGTAAACAGATAAACACAGATTTAAGAAAGAGGAACACGAATAACGCGAATGTGGCGAATGACCCACTGGGTCACCCTGCGGGTGACACGAATATTAAAATATAATTTCTTATTCGTGTGACCGCACTGGGTCATTCGTGTTTAATTCTTGGTTTTGTGGTTCTTTCTACCGGGATTCTTTGTCTGATGATTTGCCGACTTCAGGCATCTGGACTGCTCCAGGATTAATGGATAGTTCCGGAGAGACGCGTGACTTTTTGAGACGCGACTGCCAAATCAAGAAGAAAATAATAGAGAGTATCCCGAGGAATGAAAGGACAATCAGTATGATTTTCCAGGATGATTCGGCAGTAATGCCCAAACTATTATCTCCTCCTGCGCCACTACCAGCAGCACCAGCAGTAGTAACACCTTTCGCACCGGCGGCACCACCAAGATTGCTTGGTAATGTCAAGGTGAACGGCGATTCGCCTCCGGCAAGTTCAGGATGAACCAGTAGACGCATTCTTTCTAAATAGTTATCCACTAACTTGAGTGTTTCAAGATTATTACGATAGTTAGAAATATATTCTGCAACCGGTATTGTCGTTGCCTTTTTCTGCGAAGCCGCTATTTTATCTAATCCCTGTCCGATATATCCATACAATTTAGTGCCATCGTCATATGACTTTTTGTCTTCCAGTTGTTTGAGATATTCATCGGACTTATCTTTTCTTTCCTGTATCTCGCTATCTTTAATAACCCAGACATCCTTGACAGTAATCTCATATTCTTTCATTTCACTCGCATTAAGGGTCGGTGAAACAGGCAGTTCCACAAAATAGACTTGTTTTTCAGAGTCATTCGCAACCACAAAACCACTCTCGTTATCAAGAACAACCTCCGGTGTGACGTCATGTGGAAGATATGATT
>JAZDFP010000296.1:0-4743 GCA_043807745.1 Planctomycetota bacterium | reverse complement strand
ATTCCCGAACTTATGGTCCGGGCATAAATTTAATTTAGTTTGTTCATCATAGTAAAACGCCGTATTCTTACAGCGTCTACCATATTTATTTAATGCTTCACATTGTTTCGTTTCCATATAGTTTTCCCTCTTTGCCACAGAGGCACAGAGGACACAGAGTATTTCATCCGTGTCCATCTGTGTTTATCTGTGGTTTCAATCTACGCCGTGTAGATTTGTGTTTCCAGTTTCAACTGTCCATCCTCAACAAACCATACACAGTATGATTTATCAGGGGTAATGGCGAAAACCCAATCCTCAGCTTTAACCGGGTCAGACAACTTCTCCAGTAAATCCTTAATTCTGGTATTGTGTCTGATAAGCATTGCCGCATCGTAGCCGGATTCGGAAATAATCACACCGGTCTGGGTAAGCATTTGAGTTATGGAAGTCCTTAGGGTTGCCCTGAGTCCGGCTGAAGCGATGTCATAAGGACCGCCTGCCAGAACCTGAGAACCGTCAGGCAATCTCTGTAATGCCTGAATATCGCCGGTCAGCCAATAGCCCATCACTGAAGCAACCTGTCTGCCTCTGGCTTTACTCCCTGTAAAGCGTAAGGTTGTCTTGGCTACCTCTTCGTCCCAGTTGGACTGTTTCTCTTCCACGGCCTGGATATACCGTTTGGCAATCACGCCGTCTTCTTCGCCGAAGACCGCGTCAAGGGCATCGTTATACCTGTTATAGGAACGAAGTATCTTGCCGCGTTGCATCGCATAGATGTCATCGGCGTTACGGTCGCCCTGGGTGGAGCCGGGGAAATTGACAGTTGCCTTAAATTTATCCGCGGATGGAGTCGCCAGAATCTGGGCATAGGCGCCCTCATCAGGCAGACGAACCTTGCGGTGCTGATTAAAGGTCTCAGCGTGGGCTTTAAGGTTAGTCACCCGTTTAGCGGACATATCCGGATTGGGTGTAATAACCGTAGCCACCGGAACCAATATTTTAGTGTGTATCATATTTTATCCTTTTCTGTAATCGGCACAGAGGGGCTATCGTGTCCTGCCGGTGCTATTCAAGCCCCCGATGTTATATCGGGAGACACCTGACACCAATGACAACCCCTCCGTAACCGTTGTTTTTTACTCGCTGTTAATCCGTTAGAATGTTACAGCAAGTTATCCCGACGAATGTCGGGGGTACTTATTTATCCTTTTCTGAATTAGGTCAAGAACGACTTCAATTATCGCCCGTATAACCTTCTTCCAGAAACTGGACATTGACTTAAACATAAGTTTGTCCTTTCTTAGCCACAGTTAGTTTAGTGTTTATCTGTGGTTATGATTCCCAATCATCATCCTTATCAAGACCTCGTTCAATCTCTTCTATTAATTTGCTACTCCTGAATCGGTTTAGTTTCCTTTCCTTTTGGGCTAAACGGAAGAGATTCGCTCTTACCCGCCGAATAATACTTGGCAGAATAATATCACCCTTTTTGAATTTACCACATGCAATTGCCTTATATGCCGCAAAATATGCTTCGGCAAAAGGGTCATAAACCGGTATGATGAATTCGCAATAATAACAACCGGTTTTCTTTAATATTGGTATTAGCAAAAGAAATAGATATGATATAATATCTTCTCTAATTGCTGGCTTGGTTCGGAATATTTCAACCAGTTTATCTATTATTTCATTTTTATTGTTTAATTCTTTTAATCCTTGGAATGCCACAATACTTTCTACTATACCTCCGGGTTTATGGAAATGTTCCTGTCTCAGCCAACCTATTTCTGTCTGTAATAATTCAAAGGTTGGTTTGAACCATTCCATGTCATTGGTTTCACCACGTCTGAGTTGTTTAGTAAAATCCTTTGCGCTCAGACATTTCGCACATCGTTTTCCATCTATCATTGTAATATACTCCTTTCAGAAACACCTAATGCGTTTCTCTGACTATATATTACACAAGCGGGAGGAAGATGGAGGGTATGAGCAGGAATTTAGAGGAATAATATATCTATGTGAATTGGTAACTGGCTAATAATTGCAGAAGTTAGTTCTAACTAACTTTTATAACGATGCAATACTTGAAATCTGATGGCGGGTCAAAAAGAAAACAATCAGATGGAGTGGAAGGACTAATTTGTTTGCCACGCTTAAAGACGCTCCACTTATAACGGTTTATTTCTATATCTACTTTACCACGTGCTGATTCAAGATATTTAATAGCACTTTCATCACCGATTATTCGTTTCTTCTCTGCCTCTGCTACCGCTTTATTATATCCTTTAATTGTTTCCGTTACAGCAGGTCGCATTGTTTTCCTTGTTTCAATATATTCTCTAATAAGAGCAAATTCAATATCGTTAAGATGTCCCTTTTCTATTTTGTTTTTTTTGTTCTTCTTGGAATAAGGATGATTTGATTTAGTTCCGTCTATAAATATGTCAAATTTATCGGATTGCGCTGCAAGTTTATCATACTGCTGTTTGGTTAAGATTTCTTTCTGACCAACAGATGTATCGTGAGTAAGTCTATAAGCGTAAGGCTCTTGTTCTATTTCATTATTCTTTTGTGTACTATCCGAACCAATTACATTGATAGATGGCTTATTAGATGCCGATTGATTTAAATGTTGCCGCGCACCAACCATAGAAATCAAACAAGATTCTGGAAGTTTCCCTTTTACTAAATCATCAGCATGTTTTTCCACCATTCTATCCATTACATTAATAACGTTTGAAGAGTGTCTTTGGAAAAGACCGAAAATGTTATTGGCTTTATCTGAACTATTTCCATCAAGATAATTAAATACGCCATACAATTCGGGATATTCAATAAAGAGTTGTTCAGCTCTTGTGATTTTTGAAATCTTAACCGCCGTTTGTATATATCCTGCCACACAAGATTTATCAGTTCCATCTTTTAAATCTCGAGTAAATATATCTGTGCCATAACCGTGTATCGGGTCATGTTGTTGAACTCCTTGGCTCTCAGCAGCAAAACGACGGTCAACACACTGTGAGCAAACGCCGCAATGGCGTGCTATTTTGGTCATCATCCAACTACGTGTGCAAGAAACAGTCCCACCCATTAACTCTGCCAGACCATTGTTCTTTAAATCGCCTACTATTTCTTCCTTAGTTTTCCATAGAAATGGATTTTCATATTTAATATCTTTCGCGGGAAGTATTAGTTTGACTAATTTACTGAAATCACTAATAAATCTTGGGTGAGTAGTTCTGGTTAAACGAGTGCCCACATTTTCAGCGAGAAGAGGTAAGTTAAAAGTTATAGTACCATTTTCATAAAAACGTATCGTGTCTATATCACATTGGGCCGCAACCACTGTTGCCAAAGAAAAATAGAGTAGAGAACGGCTTCGCTGGGTATATTCTGTTTTACGCTTTCCGTGTCTATTCGCCCAAAGACTAAGATGTGGGAAAACCCACTGTGGCAGACGGTTTTTTAGCAAACCCACTAATTCTTTTTGCATATGGTCCATTGGTCCATAACTACGATGGCTAACTAACAATGGTTTTTTTCCTTGCACCACATCCGTTACTACACCAGTCAAGGAATCAAGTCCGCCTGAAAAAAGAGAAACGCAATCGGCTCCTTGGAATGGTGGTAAATTTTCTCCAATAAATTCAATGAGTGTTTGACTTGGATATGGAGTCCCTTGAACGAAATGAAAATTAAATTTATCGCCTGTTAGAAATTCCAGCATCTGTTTAAGGTGGCTATTGATTGGTGCTGAATTCCAGAGATTAGGATTTTGGCTCGGAATAATAAAAGTAAAATCTCGTTGCCATTCTTCACCCTCAAATATGGTTGTTTCGGTTCCTCTAACCACATCACTATCTGCCGCATAAACAAAAGCTGCCAGTTCCAATAAATCCAATAATATGGGATCCAAGTTATTGAGAATACAGTGCGTTATATTGGTGATTTTTAAGTTCAGATTTTCATTTGGAGGAAGTCTTTTAATGGGAAATGTGCTATCAAATATTTGATTTTGTATAGATGGAACATTGGTAATAGAGGTATTGTCGCAAGTAATAAGAACTCGTTTCATTACTTGCTACCTCCGGTTGTCATCTCTTCCCGCAATTTCTTAAGAGCCACATAAATAAATCCTTCAACCTCTTTTAAACCAATTCCCTTTTCAAATTCGGTTTTTGAATACCAGCCGCCGGAAAATTCCTCCACAATTTTAGCGCTCTGCAAGCAATATAAAGATAAGGCACTGTTAAATTCTGAAACGTCATCAATATTCCTGAATCGGCTTGATGGCCCGATATGATTGCTTATTTCAGTGGAGATAAAGTAATTCAAGCTTCGTTGCATAAATTCCGCAAAGAACTCCTTGGACAGCGAGGCGAATTTGTCTTTGGTGGATAATTGTTTGAGAGCCAATCTTGTATCCTCAAAGGTTGCTCCGAAGATATTGGGCGTCTCCATTGATAATCTTTTTGTGAGAATGCTTGATAAGGAAAGGTGAGCCATTTCTGAAAATACGGTCGTTTTTTCAGATTCTTTTATTTTATTACTAACATATTCCGAAACTTGAGCTATTAATTGAAATTGGTCAGAAACACCTGATATATCAATACCTTTTTCTTTAAGTGCCGGAATAAATTTTTCATCTCTGGAGCGAAGGGTCAATTGAATTAATGTCCAATATGAATATAATAATCCTTTATCATTTATTAATTTTTCAAATACTTTGGTGGCGGCGGTTAGTGTTGCATTGGCAACTGC
>JAZDFP010000295.1:0-10340 GCA_043807745.1 Planctomycetota bacterium | reverse complement strand
CTTCCCACTGTTTTTCCAGGACTTCAAATTTTACCTTAAAGGCATTCTCGAATAATTGTTTATGTAAGGGACGGTTTTCAAACCCTTTCTTCTTTATCGCTTCAAAATAAGTTTCCAATTCATCGGCATATTGGCCATTATTATAATTCATAAAGAAATAAACAAGGCTCCATGCTTGTGCATATTCATACATAGCAAAATTAGCCTGGCGGATGTTTATGATATCTTCAAGGCTGGGAACATCTTTTTTCATAATCATGTTTTGAGTTAACAGCAATCTATTTTTATTTATAATATTAGTTTTAAGCGAAGTTCCTTCAAATTCACTGGATTCATAGTAGGTTGCCAGTCCTTCATTAATCCAGATAGGCACTTTGGTAACATTACAGACAAGGTCGACAAACTGATGTGTTCCTTCGTGTAATAGTATGCCGGTAGTATTCATTTCCATATTATTGTTGGTAGGTTGATAAAATGTCATTAGACTGTTATCTTTTCTATCTTCTCCGTGGAAATAGACCCCGGACCCTATGCCATTATGGTCATAATATTCCTTTGCTTCCCTAAAAACAAAGACTTTAAGTTTATTGCCGGAGTCACGGGAGAGTTTAAATGTTTTTTTAGCCTCACAATAATGACACTCCATAACATAACAGATATCGTTGAGAGCTTCTACAGACAGGTTTGTTTTTATGATATAATGTTCTGTTTCTTTGGTGCGTGCTTGCTCCCATGGAAGTTTTTCATTATCAGCGCCGGGTTTATCAATAGCGCCTGTGGGTGCTAACAGTTTTTGGAGTGATGATAAGGCGGTTAATCGCGCTTTCATCTTTGCTTGCTCCTCCGGCGTTACCCATTTGTTCTGCAATTTAACAAATCCTTTGGCTGACATCATCTCATCATAGGATATCCACTTTCCTTGATATTTAACATAACCTTTATCCAGATATGATTTTTCTTCAGCCGTAACTAATTGGCCTTGATATTCATAAAAACCGCCTTCAGGTAAAGGAATATCTTTATAGCGCGATAAAAACCGGTCAATCCGCCATTTTTCATCAGGATATGTTTTTAAGCAGGCAAGTAATATTCGATCCCCTTCTTCGGTAAGATTGTGATTATAACAGAAAGTCGCCAGATAAAAGCGTTCTGTTTTCATAAGGTCTACAGGGAATAGGTCTAAAATCGCATCTTGGGGAATATCCGCCCATTGCCGTGTATAGACGCTTCCGCTCAGTCCTGCAATTGAGCCTTCAAATTTAATCTCGTCTGCCTTTGTTATCCAGATTGTGCGGTTGTCTATTACAATCTTTTTGCGAACTGAACTTGTTACTAAATTATTTGTCGTAGTCTTAAAAAGCAAATATTCACCTTGTAAATCTTCTATATAACCATTTATTTCTGTTTTTATAACTTCAGTTTTTATGTCTTTTAGAAAAACGTTAAGCGACTCTATTGCGTTGGCATACTGATATTTTATAAGCAGGGAAGCAACCTTAGTTTTATGTCCACTCCAACGCAGTTTTTCTTCAGCCATTAGTTTTTGTTCTTCTTGCCGGCGTTTCAGAGCGGCTTGTTTATCTTGTTCTGCTTCTTGTTCCGCCTTCAGTTTTGCTTGACGTTCCGTTTCTTCTTTTTCTTCCTGCACCTTTAATGCTTGTTGTTGCTTTTCAAATTCATCCGTGTTTTTACGTGTTAAATCATCCGCTGTCGGTGGTTTTGGGGTTATATCAGTTTTAGAAACCGGGGTTACTGATGTTACAAAAACAGGAATATTTACTTGCGGCAAAGAAGATACGGCAGGTTCCGGTGTGGTTATTGGTTTACCGGTCGATGAGGGATTGTTTGTATTTTCTACATAATTATTGGCATTGTCTTTCCGTCTAAATAGAACCATTAAAAAAACAAGTCCCATGATTATAATAAATACTGCAGTTAATAGTTGAAAAGTCCTTTTCGGAGCAGCTGTTTTTTGTGCTGTGCGTAAACGAGGCAATGATATCTCACTTTTTGGAATATCTGCAAATGCTTCTTTCTTTTTTCGGATGCAGTCGCCGGCAGGCGACTCTGTGCCTACGGCAGATCCGCCTTTGGCGGACAAGACCATCTCGTAATGGCCGATACTGATATCATCTCCCTCATTAAGAATTACTTCTGATACTTTAATCATATTAACGAAACAACCGCTACTGCTGTTATTATCAATTAGTTTCAGCTTGTCCTCAGGGGTTTTTTCTATATGGCAATGATGACGAGAGATTTTATCGTCGGCAATTCTTATTTGGCAATCACGCTTTCGCCCTATCCAGAATTTCGGAGATTCTATATTGCCTGCAGCTTGACTAAAAAAAGCCGTGATGTCAAAATACTTCTCTTCGCTGGAGGAATCCGGCAAAACTGATTTAATATGTAATTGAAGCTCCATTATGATATCATTCGGAATCCGTCATATCCCGCTGGGTCTGTGGCATAACTTCAGGGTCACCTCTGGCGACAAACCTGACGGATTCTTTTTTACAGTTTATATAAAGTTACTATAGAGAAAAACTTGTTTCTGTCAAAAGAATATCCGGCTTTCTTGAAGATTTTTCTTCAATCACACTTATCCTGCTACTGCAGATTGTAAGCGCCGTAAGGCGTTTATGAATAATGCGGGTTAATACACACCGTGTTGCCGTCTGGTTTGGTTGGGTCCACTGGGACCCTGTGGGTCCGGCGGTTAACCTGAAATTTCAAGATTAAGATTGACCCTGTTAGAAATATCTGGTATATAAAATTTGTATTAAAGTAAAACAAAGATAAATAATTTAAATTATGCCCCAACTTTTATTGGTTTTATTAATTATTCTTAATTCAGCGATTGTTATCCTGTTGATTGTTTTATTAGCTCGCGGTTCTACTGCAAAAGAGAATCAGGAGCGGACCGAACGGATAGTAAAAGATGAAATCGCCCAAAACAGGGAAGAATTGAATAAGTCTTTGAAATCAGGGCTGGATACTTTTTTAATCCAACTTTCCAATTTAACTAAATCCAATGAGGATAGATTGGAAAGGATGAGAGTAACTGTTGAAGAAAGATTAAAACTCCTGCAAGATGAGAATAGCCAGAAATTAGAGCAGATGAGGGTAACAGTTGACGAGAAACTTCATTCTACTTTAGAGAAACGGTTAGGCGAATCATTCAAGATGGTCAGCGAACGGCTTGAGTTGGTCCACAAAGGGTTGGGCGAGATGCAGACCCTGGCATCAGGCGTGGGCGACCTCAAGAAGGTTCTGACCAATATCAAAACCAGAGGCACTTGGGGTGAGATTCAATTGGGTAATCTTTTGGAGCAGATATTGACTCTCGAACAGTATGCCAAGAATGTGGTTACCAAAAAGGGGAGTAGTGAGCGGGTGGAATTTGCCATTAAACTGCCGGGCAGAGACAAAAATGAGGGCATAGTTTGGTTACCCATAGATGCCAAATTCCCATTAGAAGATTATCAGAAACTTGTGGAAGCGCAAGAGCAGGCGAATCCCGGTTTAGTTGATGAACTCGGCAAATTGCTGGAAAACAGAATCAAAGCCGAGGCAAAGGATATCAAGGAAAAATATATTGACCCGCCCCACACCACGGATTTCGGGATTTTATTTCTGCCGGTAGAAGGGTTATATGCAGAGGTTTTACGCAGGCCCGGGCTGTGTGATTTATTACAAAGGGAATATCGGGTGACCATTACCGGACCGACCACACTTGCCGCACTATTAAATAGTCTGCAAATGGGTTTCAGGACTCTGGCAATAGAAAAACGCTCCAGCGAGGTCTGGTCAGTATTAGGAGCAATCAAGACCGAGTTTGCCAAATTCGGAGAGATGCTTGATAAGACTCAAAAGAAACTTCAAGAAGCAAGTAATACTATTGATGACGCGACCAAGAAATCACGCACCATAGAAAAGAAATTAAATAAGGTTCAGGAATTGCCTTTATCCCCACTGGGTTTGTCTCAGGCACAGGATAGTGATGAAAAGACCGCATTCGATAAACAGGATGTGAATCTGTTTGGAGAGGTGGAAGAGATAGAGCAATAAGTAAATTAGATGAAAGATAATAAGAAAAGTCTTCTGGCAAAAATATTTAATTCGGCAGATTTGATTGCCTATCAAAAGGGGTCTGCTGTTAGCAAGACACTGCTTAACAAAAAGACCGGAACCGTAACCCTGTTTGCTTTTGATAAGGGGCAGGGATTAAGCGAACATATTGCACCATTTGATGCAATGGTTTATATCCTTGACGGCGAAGCAAAGATATTCATTTCCCAAAAGCCATTCCTGTTAAAAAAGGGCGAGATGATTATAATGCCCGCCCATAAACCCCATTCATTAAAGGCATTAAAGAAATTCAAGATGATGCTGATAATGATAAAATCCTTATAATATAAAATGAATAATAAAACCCTTTATAAAATCGGTTACGGGATGTATATAGTCTCTTCCAAAAAGAGCGACCCGCCTGACGGCGAGGCAGGTAAATTCAATGGCCAGGTTGCCAATACGGTCTTTCAACTCACCTCTGAACCTCCGACCATAGCCATAAGCATAAACAAAAAGAACCTGACTTATGAATATATTAATACGAGCAAGGTTTTTACGGTTTCTATACTTAATAAAGAAACGCCTATGGAATTCATCGGGACTTTCGGCTTCAAATCAGGCAGGGACATTGATAAATTCAAGGATGTGAAATATAAGGTTGGTATGACCGGCGCGCCTGCAGTTATTGAAAATACTCTCGGTTATTTAGAGGCAGAGGTTATTAATAGTCTGGATGTTGGAACTCATAATGTATTTGTCGGGAAGGTAGTTGATGCCGAGATAATTAATGAGACCGAGCCGATGACCTATGATTACTATCACGAGGTAAAACGGGGAAAGGCACCGCCAACAGCGCCTACTTATATTAAGGAAACCAAAGAAGTTGAAGAAGACATTAAACTAAAAACAAATAAATCTGACCTGCCCGACGGGATATCCGGTCAGGCGGGAATGTATTTATGCACGGTCTGCGGATACGTTTATAATCCTGAAAAAGGCGACCCCAATGCAGGAATAAAACCCGGTACGCCTTTCAGCGAATTACCGGATGATTGGGTTTGTCCGATATGCGGACAGGACAAATCAGTATTCGAGAAAATAAAATAAGGAGGAAGATAATATGCTTACCAGAGAAATAAAACCGAATATTTATTCGGTCGGCGCAATAGACTGGGATAGGAGACTATTTGACGAACTGATACCGCTGCCTGAGGGCACCAGTTATAATTCTTACCTGATAAAAGGCAGCGAGAAAACGGCATTGATAGATACAGTTGACCCGACTAAAGAATCTGTGCTGATAGAAAACCTGAAAGCGCTCGGCATTAAACACATTGACTATGTTATTTCCCATCACGGTGAGCAAGACCATTCCGGAGCCATACCAAAAGTGCTTGAGGTTTATCCTGATGCCAAAGTGGTAACCAACCAGAAATGCAAAGAGATGCTTAAGGATTTATTATTGATTCCTGATAATAAATTCATAGGGGTAAAAGACAGAGAAACCATTTCTTTGGGTGATAAAACTCTGGAATTTATTCTTACACCCTGGGTGCATTGGCCCGAGACAATGGTGACATATCTCAAGGAAGATAAAATTCTGTTCTCGTGTGATTTCTTCGGCTCGCATCTTGCCACAAGTGAATTATATGTGACCGATGAACCTCTGGTATATCGGTCAGCCAAACGGTATTATGCGGAGATTATGATGCCTTTCAGGACGATTATCAAAAAGAATCTGGAAAAGATAAAGGATTTGGTTATAGAAATAATTGCGCCGAGCCACGGACCGATTTATCCCAAGCCCTCTTTTATTATAGATGCCTATAGAGACTGGATTTCTGACGAGGTGAAAAACGAGGTGCTGATACCGTATATTTCAATGCACGGCAGTACCCAGAAGATGGTGGATTATTTCGTAGATGCTTTGATGAAGCGGAACATTACGGTGAAGCCGTTTAATCTGACCAAGACGGATATAGGAGAGTTGGCAATGGCGCTGGTAGATGCATCTACAATCGTAATCGGCTCGCCGACTGTTTTAATTGGTCCGCATCCGGTTATTGTTTACGGGACATATCTGGCTAATGCCCTTAGACCCAAGGCAAAATTTGCCTCTCTGATAGGTTCTTTCGGCTGGGGTGGTAAAATGGCAGAGCATATTACCGGAATGCTGACTAATCTAAAAGTAGAGATTATTGAGCCGGTGATTATAAAAGGATACCCGAAAGAAGCCGATTTCAAGGCGTTAGACAGGTTAGCAGACGACATTCTTAAGAAGCATAAGCAGTTGCAAAACGCAGTTGTTTCTCAGTCCGTTAGAAGCGAATAATAGCAATAATTCTAAACCGTTATTATGTTCTGACCAACTTTCTCGCTACGTTAGAAAGAACACTCTACAAATCCTGACGGGTTTGTATTTGTTATTATATGGAACTTCAATTACATATTAAATCTGACTTGCCGCCTTCTTCATATCCCGAAAAGTATTTTGACCTCACAACCTTTTTTAGCAAAAATGTGAGTAATAAATTATGGATAGGACGCGATAGTGACTGCGACTTAAGGATTTATAATAAGGAAATATCAAGGCAACATTGTTATATAGAACAAATCTCTGAAGACAAGCTGAAATTGGTTGATAATAAAAGCAGAAACGGTTGTTTTATTAATAGGATTCAAAGAGCCGAAGCAATTCTTAATGAGGGAGATAGCATTGTTATTGGTCCTTATGAATTGGTCCTGTCCGCCAGAGGCGGATCTGCCGTAGGCACAGAGGCGCCTGCCGGCGACTGCATCCGACAAAAGAAAGAGGTTTCTCCGGATACTCCAAATCAATATATCCAGCAAATAACTCCATCCCAGGAAAAACAAGGAATAAGACAGCAAAAGATATTCCAGCCAAATACCCCATTTATAGCATTAACCGCGGCTTTTATTATAGTTATGGTTGTTTTCTTATGGGTGTTTGTATTAAAGAGCCAGGATAATAAAAAAATTATTCGACCAACCACAAGTCGAGAAACTATAAAACCAGTCATATCTTCTTCAGGAAAAATGATAACCCCTTCTTCAGTCACATCAATAGAGTCTGTTTCTAAAACTGATACGACCAATAAATTTCTAACCGCAGAGGATTTAACCCGCAAGACTATTGAAGAATTTGAAAGGCAAAAACAGGCGTTAAAAACTCAGAGAGAACAGGAAGGAAAAGAATACCAAGCCAAACTGAAGTCGGAGAAAGAAAAAGAAGACGCCCTAAAACGCCAGCAAGAAGAAGGACAGCGGATGATTGAAGAAAAAATACGCTGGGGTGAAAATAAAATCAAGATAGTTTTTTACCTTACTAAATATCAATATACCAAGGCATTGGATTTACTTAACGATTTCCTGAAGGAAATAAAAACAGAGAACATAAAAACAGAAGTGAATGGTTATATGGAAGACCTTAAGGGTGAATATTCGCTTTTCCAAAATATGCTAAATAATGTATCAACCAGCCAATCTCATAAAAAGATTATGGTAGACAACCGTGTGGTCTGGGTAACGAAGGCAGATGAAAATGGATTTGAAGGCTCAATTGCAGGATTGAGCGGAAGCGTCTATAAAAGGCAATGGGTGGATATTCCTTCTGAAGTATTTTTAGACTTGTTTCCCGGCGACCTTGTCAAATTAGAACGTTTTTATTTGGCGACTTTTTGTTATAATCACAACCTTCTCAAAGAAGGACAACGCATATTGGTTTCTTGTTTGAGGTTATATCCTGATGAAAAATGGCGTGTAGACGGATTTTTAGCGCGTTATAAGGATATTCCCATACCAGAAGGCGGTTTTTATGAATATAAAGGTAAATTAGTTACCGCCGAGGAAAAAGCACAAATAGAAATACGTGAAAAGGCAGAAAAAGAAGAGCGGGAAAGAAAGATAGCGGAACTCAAAAAGCAGATAGCACCCAAAGGTGTTATTAATAAACCCGGTGCTGATATAGAAAAACTACCGTGGGAACAGGCGCGTATCACCGAAACAGCCCATTATATTGTCCAAGCCAATCTGTCTCAGGAGGCGCTTAACGATATTTGTTATGTTATGGAGTGTTTTTATATTGAGGCTAAAAGCATATTTAAACTTTCTCAGGAATCGCAGAATAAACTTAAGGTGTATATGTTTAAAGAGGGCAAGGAATATTATGACCGTGGCGGTTATAGAAACGGGATGTATTTCGGAGATAGACTGATGACATTTTATCATCCTTCAACCAATCCCAAATCACAAAATACCACCACCATATTATTACACGAAGGGATTCATCAATTTATTGCCCTTGTTTGTAATGCGCAAGTACCTGCCTGGATTAATGAAGGACTGGCAACCTATTATGAATCAAGTAAGTTTGAAGGGACTTTCCTTAAAACCAATATTGTAAATTATAGCAGGTTATCATTAATACGAGACCTTATTAAAAAGAAAGATGTTCCACGCCTTGGAGATTTCATAAATATCCGCCAGATTAATTTTTCCATGTATGATTATGCGCATAGTTGGAGTCTGGTTTATTTTTTTATGAATTATAATAAGGGTCAGTATGCCGATGAATTAGAAAATTATTTTGAAGCAATCAAGCAGACCGGTTTTGAAAATCGCCCACAGCACAAACAATTATTTGAGGATGCCTTTAAAGTGAAATTTGAGGTCTTGGAAAAAGAATGGGAAGATTATATTATGCAACTGAGATAGACTCTGGCTCTTATTAATTCATCTGTTAAAACTGCCATAAGAAGAAAATAAAGTTAGATAAAATATCAGAATTTCTCTAAAAATGGGGATAAACGCCGGTTTGATAACTCATTCATTACACTATAATTAGCTCGGATGTTTCACTCAAATATCGGTTGTATCTTTATTGGTTGGAGATTTCTTTCTAATGTATAATCTCATTTTGTTAGGGGTTCTTAATTACCAAGTTAAAAACTTTCATTGCATTTCTATAATAAATCTTTTCCTTACACTGATAATCAACATCTAGACTCTCAATCAACTTTATATGATCTTCTATACTACACATTCCATAGTCAGTACCAAACAATACTTTATCCGGGTTATCATTTACTGTTCTTTCTAAAACTCTTTTTATCTTATCATTGCCCGTTTCTAATTGTACTACTTCATCAGCCAACCCAGAAGTATCAAAATGAATATTATTATAATCCTTAGTTAATCCATAACAATATTCTACTTGTGGCCAAAAATAATGTGAGATTACTATTTTTAGGGATTTATATTTTTCAGCAATCTCAACGATATACTTCGGATCATTATACTTAGCTACTTCTGAATTCCCAAGATTCCAACCGGTATGTATCATTATTGGTGCATTATACTTAATACACAGCTCATAAACCCATTGAAGCCTTGTATCATTTGGATAATGTGGATCGTGACCGGGGAATATTTTTATACCAACTATTTTTTCCTCCCGGAACAAAAAATCCATCTTATCATAGATACACTTATCGTCTTTTAAAATATTTAACGTCCCCATTAAAAAGATATTAGATTGCTTTTCAAACAAATTTATGCAATCATCTACATCACCAATGATTGAACCTTTAATGTTATCAGGTATTACTATTGCATAATCGATTTTCCTTCTTTTTAGTTCATTAAGTAATGCTTGTTTTCTTTCAATTAGTGACTGAAGTTCTTTAAATGCGGGAAGATGTAAATGACAATCAATCATCATGACTATTCTTTTTTTAATCCGGGGACATAATACTCATTTTTCATAATGCAGGACATGCGTCCGTCCGTTCAGACGGGTATCTGTGGTTCCTATGCCATAGGGAAGTCTCTTCTTTGGAGCGGTCTGCCTTAGGCACGACTTTATTATTATGCGCCTGATATTTTTATTCTTACATCCACCACCTTGCATTTATCCGCCTCGGGATAAAGCATCACAGGATTCAGGTCTAACTCTTTAATCTCAGGGTAATCTTGCAGGAGTTGGGATACCCTTAGGATAATTTCTACAAGTTTATCAATAGCAATACCCTTTTGATTGCGAACGCCCTCTAATATTTTGTATCCTTTTATGGATTGAATCATCTGCAATGCCTCAGGTTGATTTATGGGATTTATAGAAAAAGCCACATCTTTTAAGACCTCAACAAATATACCGCCCAATCCGAACATAATCAGATGCCCTAAATTTTCCATATAATTAGCGCCGATAATTACTTCTCTTCCACCTGTTAAGTATTCCTGAATCA
>JAZDFP010000294.1:0-11383 GCA_043807745.1 Planctomycetota bacterium | reverse complement strand
ATCAGTAAGTTAGAAGCCATAAAATAGTTACAGAGTTATCCTGATAGGGATTAGACAGAAGTCCGGTTATTAATATTATCATATCTGTTAGGTCGGATGAAGTCCCCAAGAGGCAACTCTGTGCCAGAGGCAGATCCGCCTTTGGCGGAAAAGAAGATTAACTATACAGGGGGGTGATACCTCCCCCCCTATACCCTACCTCCCCACCCTCTATACCCCCTCACCCCCTACCCTATACCCCAACACTCCCGACCTAATACCCCAATACTCCCGACCCTATACCCCAATACTCCCCACCCTATACCCTGACACTCCCCACCCTATACCCCGACACTCCCCACCCTATACCCTGACACTCCCGACCCTATACCCCGACACTCCCTACCCTATACCCTGACACTCCCTACCCTATACACCGATACTCCCGACCTAATACTCCGATACTCCCGACCTAATACTCCGACACCCCAGACCCTATACTATACCGCCACCCCCCTGCAAAAAATATCCCACTGACTCGTAAGATAATATATAGCAGTTACTAATGAAAATCTAACATAAATCCCCCTTAATCCCCCTTTAATAAAGGGGGAAATAGGGGGATTTTACCTATTCTATGCGAACTTTTGACTAATAGTTACTATATAACAATATTGATTAACCTTCTACCTTAGCGCTTGAAGAATTTGGTAAATACGTGCTGAAATAAAAAGGGCATCCTCCTGCCGTTACAGCAAGGAATGCCCTTTAGCCCGAATAATTCACAAGTTTTGTGAATTATGGCTGTTATGTTCGCAACTCTTTATGCAATAAAGAGAGAGAACATTACAGCGGGTTATCCCGCTACAACAAACTGTCACCGCCATAAGGCGTTTATGAATAATGCGGGTTAGTGAAACTATTTGCCTCAATTATCTTCCGTTATTGGGACATTGCCCCTGGCCTTTACCCTGACCATTGTCCATACCGTCCTTCGCCTTTGCCATGGTCACGGACGCCTTTATCCGGGATTTTTCTCTTCCCATTCCTTCCACTGCTTCCCATCCTTATCATTCGGATGGTCGCGATACCATTTACGGGCTGCATCGCGTTCCTTCAGGTTGAGTTTGCCATCGCCGTCCTTATCCCATCTCTTAATAAATTTATTAATATTTTCAGTGCGCTGGGGGTTATGAGTGGCTTTAATATATTGCGCCAGTTCCTGTGCATTCAATTTGCCATCGCCGTCTTTGTCGTATTTCTTGAGGATTTCAGCCCAGTGGGCTTTCTGCTCTGCTTCCTGGTCGGCTTTCATATGTGCCTTTTCCGCATCATTGAGTTTGCCGTCGCCATCCTTATCATACTTCTTAAGAATTTCGGCATGATAGGCTTCCCGTTCTTCCGGGCTGAGTTTGCCATCATGGTTCTTATCCCATTTCTTCATAACGGGACACTGTTTGTCCTCGTCAGCGCGATATGCGGAGAATTCCTGTTCATTCAGTTTGCCATCGTTGTCTTTGTCGTATTTGGCCATGATTTTTTGTGCCAAGCATTCGTTACACTGGCAATGGGCGCGGTCGGCTTTCCATCGCGCCATCTCGGCATCGTTCAGTTTGCCATCACCGTCTTTATCATATTTTTTGAGGATACACGGCGGTATTTTCTCATTGGATTGTTGTTCGTCGGCTTTCCACTGCGCCATCTCGGCATCGTTCAATTTGCCGTCACCATCTTTATCATATTTTTTTAGGATACACGGCGGTATTTTATCATTGGGTGTTTGTTTGTCGGCTTTCTTATCGTTGCCCTGGCCGCTGTTGCCATCACCTATCTGGTCAACCTCACCGCTGTGTTGGTCATCCTGATTATCACCGGGATTAACCTGTTCATTTTCTCCTTTATTATCCGGGGTTTTTCCTTTGTCTCCGCTACAGTCGGCAAATAACTGGATTGAACCCCATCCAATTATTATCAGCACCATCAATCCAATTAGTGCTTTTTTCATAACTCCTTCCCTCCTTCTCGCCTGACCGGATGTTCGGTCGGGCATGTTCTAATAATATTTTATAATGTTTTTTAACGGTGTCAGCAATTCTACAAATCGGTCCGTTTGGTTTCTTGTAATATATAATGTTACAACTACCCTAAAATATTACAAAATAAAAGCAATGAAATTGTCTTTTTAACTCTATTAGTGCAGTATCTTGCTACTGCTTCTAACCCCGTTAGAGACCCGCCTGACCGGATATCCAGTCGGGCAGGTAGGTCGTCCCAAAGGGACGACCGTAAATCGGAAACGCCAATCTCTACTTTATCTAAAGATAAAACCAAAGAAACCGTATCAAATAAAGCGAGTTTTATTTCTAACGGGGCTAACTGGGCCTGCGGGATGGGTGTGTGCCTTTGCGTGATTCGTAGGCGTCAACAATGGATTGGACCAACGGATGACGAACTATATCCGCTCGTGTAAGATAGCAAAAAGTAATTCCTTTTATATGGGCAAGCACGGATTGGGTTTCAATCAGTCCTGAAATCTTGCCCGGCGGTAAATCTATCTGCGTAATATCACCGGTAACAATAATCTTTGAATTCTGTCCCATCCGCGTCAGAAACATCTTCATCTGCTCAGAGGTAGTATTCTGTGCTTCATCTAAAATCATAAAGGCATTATCAAGATTACGTCCGCGCATATAAGCCAATGGGACTACCTCTACTATTTCGGTATCTATTAATCTTCTGAGTTGCTGGTATTCCAGGAAACCGTTAAGAGCATCATAAAGAGGTCTCAAATACGGATTAACCTTTGCCTGATAATCGCCGGGTAGGAATCCGAGTTTTTCACCGGCTTCGACAGCAGGCCGGCAGAGAATAATCTTTCTGATTTCATTTTTCTTGAGTGCCATAAGCGCCCGGGCTACGGCTAAATAGGTTTTGCCTGTGCCAGCCGGACCTATCGCAATTACAATATCATTATTCTGAAGTGCATTCAGGTATTTCCCCTGACCTTCGGTTTTGGCTTTGACTCCGAATACATCACCCCGCACACAACCTACAACGGTGGGATACCCATAAGACGGGTTAGGTGCGGAGCGGATATTACCAAAGCCTATACCACCTGTCCGACCTGCCTGCCGGCAGGCAGGCTGGCTCCGGTCAGATGAAGATGTGTCATTATTTAACAAACTTATCACTGACTCCTCTGTTACAGGTTGAATTGAGTTAACTAAATTCTGTATGACAGAAAAAGCGGTTTCTACCGGTTTTTTCTGTCCGCTGATAGAAATTTCACGACTATTCGCATTAGCCGATTGACCCGCAGGGTCACCCGGTGGGCGAATCACAATCTTGACATCCAACTTATTACGGATAAGTTTTAAGTGCTGGTCATAAGGACCGAATATCCTTACGAAATCTATATCATCCGGTAATCTGATTTTTCGTCTGAACTTCATACAATAAATTAAACAACAGGATTTAGTTGCGAGGCAAAGCCGAAGCAAACTCATGAGATTGCGGAGTTTATCCCGAGCGAGATTGCTTCACCCAGTGGGTTCGCAATGACAAGCGAGGGACCACGCTCGCAATGACACTTCGTGTCAGTTTAATCCCGTTGTTTTTAACAGAGTTTAAGTAATAAATATGCCGCCGGCGGTGCGGCTAACAACAGACTGTCTGCCAAATCAAGAATTCCGCCTAAAGGTCCCAGTAATTGCCCTGAATCTTTGACCTTGCAGGTCCGTTTAATATAGGATTCCAATAAGTCACCTATCTGGGCGACAAAGACTATTACGAAATTAATAATGAATATTAACCAGAAAGGGGTTAATCTGGTGATAGTTGCAGGAAGTATCAGGTAGAAAATACCCATACCGATAAAAGATGCACCGATAAGGCCGGCAATAAAACCCTCTACTGTTTTATTGGGACTGATATGTTCTGCTAATTTATGTTTGCCGAATCTGGTTCCCCAGAAATAAGCGATACTGTCCGTAATTTTTACCAGTGCAACAAAATATATTACTAACATCACACCCTGGGCGCGCATTCTCGCAATAGACCAAATCGGCAGATAGACATAGACAAATCCGGCCGAAAGTATAATGATATTAGAAAAATCAGTGATCCTCTTTTTTAAATAATATACTATGGCAACGATGATGAATATTACGAATGAGGCTAACATCGGCATATCCCACATAATAAGTTGGAGATAAGCACCGACATTTAAGCGGAGTATTGTCCGAGGAAATGTCCAAAGCATCCAAATAATTATAATACCACAAAGCCCTGTAACAACAGGGAACTGCCACGGTAATTTTATATTAATATTCCCATATAATTTAGTAAACTCATAAAAACATAGGGAGGAAAATACGGCGAGGATAAAATAGAAACCGGTTTGGGCTTCAGTGAGGTAATGGTCAAAAACGAGTAAGAACAAAAAAGCCGTAATAAGGTTTCCGCTAATAATCAATCGCTTTTTTAGGTTAGAAAGCATCATAAAACACAAAGTATACCCGTCTGACCGGCGCCAGTCGGGCAGGGAGCGTAGAAACACTCTACGCATTAAGCTATATCCTTGCAATATCGGTTCGGTAAAAGGCGCCGTCAAATGAGATCCGTTTTACGGCATCATAGACTTTCTGACGTGCCAGTGATAAATCCTTTGCCCTGGCAGTAACGGCTAATACTCGCCCACCGGCAGTTACTACTATATTGTCCTTAAAACTGGTTCCAGAATGAAATATCCGAAGAATATCTGTTTCTAATTTAACACCTATACTCTTTTTATCAAGAACATCATTTCTTACTATAATATCACCTGTCTTTGGGTTAAGTGGATAACCTTTGGCAGTCATTACTACACACACTGCGGGTTCATTATACCATTCTATCGGTTCAATCTTATGTAATTTTTGCTCAACGACGGCTAATAATTACGGGACTAAATCGCTTTTCAATCTTAACATCAGCGGCTGGGTCTCAGGGTCGCCGAACCGGACATTAAATTCCAATACTTTAGGTCCCGATGCAGAAACCATAAGACCGGCATACAGGACTCCCTGATAAGGCGTACCTATCGCATTCATCGCATGAATAGTCGGCACGAATATTTCTTTGACGATACGATCCATTAATTTTGTAGTAACAAAAGGCACCGGTGAATAAGAACCCATTCCGCCGGTATTAGGTCCTTTATTGTCATCCATCAATCTTTTATAATCCTGTGCCGGCTCCAAAATAGCAATCGTTTTGCCATCTGTTAAGGCAAGCACAGAAACTTCTTTGCCGCTAAGGAACTCTTCTATCACCACCTTATCACCGGCCGTAGAAAAGATTTTATCCTGCATTATCTTAGTCAGGGTATCTTTGGCAATGTCCATGTCATCACATATAATAACGCCCTTACCTGATGCCAGCCCATCTGCTTTAATAACGATGGGAACAGATGTTTTCTCTAAATATTTTAAGGCTTCAGGTAAAGATGTAACTATCTTGAATAACGGCGTTGGGATACCGTGTCGTTTGAGTAATTCCTTTGCAAATGCCTTACTGCCTTCTAATTGGGCGGCCTGGCTGGTGGGTCCGAATATCTTAAGCCCGACTTTACGGAACTCGTCAACTATACCGTTAACAAGGGGTAACTCAGGTCCTACAACAGTAAGGTCAATCTTTTCCTTAAGCGCAAAATCTTTTAACCTGCCGATTTCACCAGCGCTAATGGGGATACATTCAGCCGATTGGCTGATGCCTGGATTACCCGGCGCGGCATATATTTTTTTGACTAATGGCGACTGGTGAATCTTCCAGACCAAGGCGTGTTCTCTACCACCACTGCCAATAACCAGAATCTTCATACGAGTAGTTTTTTATCCCTCGACAAACTCGGGATTGAGCTAAATGGTAAGTTCATTGAACCATAAAGCGTTATGTATTCTTTACTGCTGTGTTCCCATGACCAGTCCTGAGACATCGCATTTTTCATCAATTGTTGCCACTCTTTTTTATTCTGATAAAGATATAATGCTGATTTAATGGCAATGAGTAATTCTTCTGAACTGTAGTTTTTGAAGGTAAAGCCGGTGGCTATCTTTTGTCCTTTAGAGGCGGATCCACCTTTGAGGGACTTAGCAGATTCCGGAGTATAATGATTTATGGTATCGGCTAAACCGCCTGTTTCATGAACAATCGGAATAGTGCCGTATTTGAGTGCGTAAAGCTGGTTTAATCCGCAAGGTTCATATTTGGAGGGCAAGAGAATCATATCCGCTCCAGCCGTTATCAGATGCGCCAGAGTATTATCAAAGGTTATATTGATAGATGTTTGTGCCGGATATTTTTTACCTATTTCAAGTAATAGCCTGTGGTATTTTTCCTCGCCTGTTCCCAATAATACAAATTGGCAGTTTAATCCCATTATTTTATCAAATATCTGGACAATAAGTTCTATTCCTTTTTGCTCAGCAAGCCTTCCTATTACTCCTATTAATGGTGCATCGCTTTCTTTAAGAGAACATCTCTGTTGTAGTGTCTTTTTATTCTTGGCTTTATTGACAAGACGCTGTTCATTATAAGTTGCCGGAATAAATTTATCCGTGGCAGGATTCCATTGAGAATAATCAACTCCATTAATAATCCCGGATAAAACAGAAGAGCGTTCTCGCAGAACGCCGTCTAATCCACAGCCGTATTGATGCGTCTGAATCTCTTTGGCGTAACGTGGACTTACTGTCGTGAGTTTATCAGCAAATACCAATCCGCCTTTAAGGAAATTTAATTTCCCCCAGAATTCCAATTGTTTATGGTTGAAAAACTCCCAACCCAGACCGGTTAATTTCATATCCCAGTGCCAGAAGACACCTTGATAAGCGAGGTTATGGATGGTTAAAAGAGTTTTTGTTCCGGAGAAAAACGGGTCTTTTTTATATAACGTTTTAAGGTAAACCGGTATTAATGCCGACTGCCAATCGTGGCAATGAATGATATCACATTTAATACCAAGCAACTTGATAGCTTCAATAGTAGCGCGGGAGAAGAAAATAAATCTTTCCGCATTGTCTAAATAATCGCCTTCCGGAGTGCTATAAAGGTAATCTCTATGATAATATTCATCGCGTTGAATAAAATAAACATCAATATTAGAAGGTAATTGAGTCTTCCAGATACGGCCGGATAATATATTATCACCTATTTTTACTTTAACTTCAATATTGGTAGAGATAAGATTTGGAATGCTTTCTTTAACCTGTTTATAGAGCGGTAAAAAGGCACAGACATCAATCCCGCCTCGGCGGGATTTCTTGAGTTCAGGGCTGAGGGAGCCAACCACATCGGCTAAACCGCCGGTCTTGGCAAACGGCACCATTTCAGAAGCAACCTGACAGATATTTATTTTTGTCATTATATAATAATCTCCTTCAAATACTTTACGGCATCTTCTGGCGGAACCGAATTGATATAGAAACCGGTCCCCCATTCAAAACCTGCTACCCTGGTAATCCGAGGGATAATTTCTATATGCCAGTGATAGTATTCAGTTTCTTCCATAGCAAAAGGCGTTGTGTGAATGAGCATGTTATAAGCCGGGTTATCCAATGCTTTTTCTAATTTCAGGAATACCTGCTTGACGATGTGAACCAGAGAAGGAATCATATGAGACGGTATCATTTCAAAGTGGGTAAGGTGTTGTTTTGGTAAAATTACCGTTTCAAAAGGGAATCTTGAGGCAAAAGGACACACCGCAACAAAATGTTCATCATTTATTATGATACGTTCATCATCTTCTATCTCCTGATGGATAATGTCGCAGAAAACACAGCGTCCGCGGTAATTATGGAAATTTTTAGCGCCTTCTATTTCCTGCAATATCCGAATAGACACAATGGGAGTAACCACTAATTGAGAATGAGTGTGTTCCAATGATGCACCGGCACGGTCTCCGACATTTTTGAAGATAAGTCCGAATGCAAACCGGGTATCTTTTTTCAAGTCTAATAACCTTGCCTGATAGGTATTAAAAATATTCTGGATGTGCTCTTCAGGTAAGGGTGTAAACGATGAAAGATGTTGAGGGGTTTCAATAATCACCTCGTGTGCCCCGATACCGCGCATCTGGTCGTATAATCCCCTGCCCCGTTTATCTATTTTACCCTCTATGGCTAAGACAGGGAATTTATTGGGAACAACCCGAACCAACCAATCACGTCCATTGGCATTAGCAAATGGTTTGCGCAGGGCATATATTTCAGGAGGCGTAGTGGCTTCATTACCCTCACAAAACGGACAAGGAGTATTTGATTTAATAGAAGCAGAAGACTTATGTTGGAAGTCAACAGGCCGTGCAGCTCTTTCTGAAGCAATTATTACCCAACGACCTAAAATCGGGTCTTTTCTTAATTCTGACATAGTTAGTTAAGTTTTTATTCTATTATTTATTATGCAATCCAGTTAATATATTCGCTCTCTACCGCTGGTACGGTAATCTTTATTGGTTGACTATCAGGATATCGCGCCAGTAGTTTGCCTTTATCTTGCCCTGATGGAACTCCTTTACTATTCTCATAAACCTCTACGAAGAATTCCATCTCATCATCTTTCTTAAATCCCAATATATCAAAAGGACAAAGTATTTCTATTATTTCCTCTATGGCAATAGTTTCTAATGATTCCCGAATAATCTTATTATTCTCATCTAAGACGCTAAAAACAGGCTTATACTTACCTGATAGCGAGATAGATTCGTATAGGTTACGTATGATAATCTCCCGTTTCAGTGGCTTCAAGAAATTAAGTATAAAATAAATATCTTTCAAGAATATATTATCTCTAATATTGTCTTTTGAATTTTTAAGCCTTTGCTCCTTAGGTAAATCTAAACGCAAACAAATATTTTTACGGTCAAAACCAAAGAAGATATGTGAAATCCATTCCTTAGCCGAACGGTCCATTGTGGCACTAACAGATGGATTTGCTGATATATCAAAATGACCTGCGGCAAGCCATTCAAAATAATCACTTCGTCTGCCGTCCAGTTTTATCTCCAGCAATCCCCACGGTTGAGTGTATAACTCTTTTTGACGACGCTCTTTTATCTGCTGATACAAATATTCCGGTGCACCTGATTCCAATAACTGATAAACATTCATCAGATGCTTTCTGAACAGAAGATCAAACTGGTCATCCAGAGCAGAAGAATGTTCATGCCCGAACCACCAAAACCAATCGCTTCCTTCGGCAATATAAATATTTTCTACAACTTTATCATACCTTTCCTCTGAAAGAGTCGCTCTCAGGTTCTTAACCGCTTCTTTGGTCTTGGCAATATATTCCCATGCCTGTTTGTCTTCTTGATGACCGACCCAGATAGAAAAATTATGATTTATCCATGAACCTGAATATATTGTCTCTAATTGTCGCGTGGGTGGATGCAATGTAAGATAATCACTGATACGAACCGTTTCTATCTCATCATCACTACTTAATCTCTCATACAGTAATTTCAAGAATCCTATGCCATTATTAGGATAATGCTCCCAGGGATTTTCACCATCTAATATAACACTCACCAGAGGGAAATCATATGATACCTTACGGGCATTAGACTTAATTTGATTAATAAAATGCTCCACTGCCTTCTGAGGTTCCCAACGTTGGTATTGAAATCCAATCAGATTAGATAAATGTTGGTCCCTAAAAATAACCGCCAAATCTTTTTGCTCTCCTCTTTCATCTTTTATCCCTATCTTATATGGCTGATACAAATCCTCAGAATTTTGGAGGATATTCTGAGCATCCCTGACAAAATTAATATTTAGAGTTCGGGCAAGGATTTCTTCATCACTGGCAAAATAATTAATATGCTGTTCGGCTAACAGAGGCAGTATCTGCGGAGAAACCGAACCTTCAGCCGGCCAGAACCCTTTGACCGGCACGCCAAAAACATCTTTATAGAACTTCACTGCCTCTGACACCTGCCATCGGGCATCTTCAAGCAAGGCATTCTGGTCAACCTTGGGCAATGACGCATCAGGCATTGCCTGACGGGCAGAATTCATATCGCATAATAAAGGCAGAATCGGATGATAAAAAGGCGTGGTGGTGATTTCTATCTGATTACTATCCTGTAACTTTTTATGCAGAGGAATAATCTGTGCCAGATAATCCATCTGTTTCTGGCAAATAAGCTTCTTATCGGTTTCGGTATAATTCCTGCCCTTTTGCCTGAGCAACCTCAATTCCGAATCACGTTCCATAATCAGCGGATGAAACCAAACCAGATTACTGCAGACCAGTAAATCAATAAAATCCTGATTGGAAAAACTCTTAATCATCCGCTCCACCCCACTGGGGTGAGAATTCTGCTTATTGCGGTTGCTCGTATCTGAAATAACATTTACGTAGTTGGATAATTTTAAATAAAGTTCCTTATAACGGGGCAAAGCACCTATCATATGCTGGGGATGAGCCAGAAATGAATTTTCCAGAATATACTGTTTATCCTGAGAGGTTAAATCAACGACGGATTGACGGGCAAGAAATAATAAACGGTCTGCATCTCCAACCAGATACTCTTTTATCTGCTTGATAAGTGAAGGCACCAGATTGATATTTGACTTAATCTTGGGAAACTGTTCCAGCAGAGATGCCATCCCGTAATAATCTTTGATGCCGTGCAACCTGACCCAGGGCATCTGGAATTCGCCTGTAGAAGTTAAACGGTAATAAGGCTGATGATGATGCCACAGGAAAGCCAAAAATATTTTCTTCATATACTATCAAGAAAAATTAGCCACAGATTACACAGATTAATCGGTGTAATTAATGGTTTAATTATTGCTTTGTCAAGTCTTATTTTAGGGGTTAGTGTTTTCCCGTCTCTCTATCGTCATTCCCACGAAAGTGGGAATCCAGAAGAACTAAATACTGGATCCCTGCTTCCGCTCGCCTCGTCCCCAGTGAGTCGGGTAGGAATGACAGCATAGCAAACAATCACTAAATTAAATTTTGACAAGGTATTATCTTATTCCACAGATTAAATCAGGATAATCTGTGCAATCTGTGGCTTCTTTTTATAATTTCCTATTCTATTAAAAAAGATTTAGTCCACTATAGAATATAAATTACTATTGTCAAAGTAATAAAATTAAAAAGTTATTGCCCCTACGGAACTTCTTCAATGAAGTATCCCGTTATGGACTGACACACCCTTAATGAGGTTCATTAACAACTGCTATAAATTTTTGTAGAGGGGTGGCGGTATGGTATAGGGTCGGGGGTAGGGATGGTGGAGATAGGGTATAGCCCGTAGGGAGATGGGGTATAGCCCATAGGGAGATAGGGTATAGCCCGTAGGGAGATAGGGTATAGCCCGTAGGGAGATAGGGTATAGCCCATAGGGAGATGG
>JAZDFP010000293.1:0-5783 GCA_043807745.1 Planctomycetota bacterium | reverse complement strand
GATAATTCCGGTTTTTATTATTCAGCATATTCAAAAATAGAAACTTTCTGGTTTCCGGCAGTTTATTTGCATAAATTAGGTACTCCTTCATCTGAAGACAAAAAGGTATTCTGGCACGGTGAGGTTAAAGAATATATCCATACTGCGATTATTAGCGAGGATGGGGAATATGCTGTCTTTTATCGGAGTACTTTCAATCATAATGAAGTGTATCTTAAAAAACTCAACAATGATGAACCTATGATACCCATCGCAACCGGATTTGATGCGCAATATAATATCATTAAGGTGATAAAAGATAAACTTATCATCTGGACTAATTCTAATGCACCTAAAGGAAAAGTTTATGTAATAGACGTCGACAAACCTAATAAGGAAAACTGGAAGGAACTGATTCCACAAGCAGATGATAACCTTTTAAGTGTAAGCGCTATTTCAGGATGTCTTTATGCACTATATTCTCATAATGCCTTTTCGGTAATTAAAATATATACCATTGATGGTGAATATATAAGAGATATCACTTTACCAACAATCGGTAGTGCGACGATTTGGGGATACTGGTCAAAAAATGATGTCTGGGTTTCCTTTACTTCTTTTACCTATCCAAGCACTACTTTTAAATATGACTTTGACAAAAATGAATTAAAACTATATCATCGTCCCCCGATTGATATTGACGTTTCTAATTATGTTGCTGAACAGGTCTGGTATAAATCAAAGGATTCCACTAATGTTTCTATGTTTTTAATCCATCACAAGGATGTCGTAAAAAATGAGAATAATACGGTATATTTATATGGATATGGAGGTTTTAATATTCCGATGAACCCATACTTCTCAACAGTATATACTATATGGCTTGAGGCGGGTGGTATGGTTGCAATTCCAAATTTACGGGGTGGTGGCGAATATGGTGAAGAGTGGCATAAAGCCGGCATGCTTGATAAGAAACAAAATGTCTTTGATGATTTTATTGCTGCTGCCGAATGGTTGATTAAGAATAAATATACAAAGCCACAGAAAATTGCGATTGGCGGTGAAAGTAACGGCGGTTTATTGATAGGTGCTGTAGTCGTGCAGAGACCGGATTTATTCAATGCCGCTTACTGTGGTAATCCTCTCTTGGATATGCTCCGATATCATAGATTCAGTGATATTTCTTGTTTCTGGACTGAGGAGTATGGTAGTGCCAATAATCCCGAACAATTTAAATATCTTATTAAATACTCACCTTACTACAATGTGGTTGATGGAACACGATATCCAGCAATTCTTTTAGTCGGAAGTGATAATGATAAAGTATGTTATCTTTTTCATATTATGAAAATGGTAGCAAGGATGCAAGAAGCAAATCCTGATGGTAACCCGATTTTATTATTACTACAGAAGAAATCAGGACATGGTGGCGGGACTACTTTATCGGAAACTATTCAACAACAAGCAGATATCTGGTCTTTTTTAATGGATAATGTGAGTCTAAAACCGCCACGTTAAACTCAAGCAAAATAGTATTAAGTTCCAGTCAGAGGTGATTCTGCCAAAACAACCAGAATATCCCGCATTATTCATAAATTTTTGGTCAGATTTACTTAACATCAGAAAACTCATTACGTTACAATAAAAATGACGTGTTTAGTAATATGACACTTTGTCAGTAAAGGTAAATGCGGGATAACCCGCCGTAACCCTCTCGGGCAGATTTCATCTACCCTGCGAGGATAACGGTCATTATTCACGCTAAACGCATGAATAATTCGGGATATAAGTGATTAGCGGCTATGCTATAAATTAAAAAACTCCCCGAGGGGTCATTTAGTTAGTCTTATCAACAAAAGTTCCGCCGGTAGTTTTAGCCAACTTTTGCATGAAATATTTATCTACTGCCTTTAATGGCTGCGAACCCACTGCGATGACATTAATCTTAATCTGTCTGATTTCATTAATCTTACGAATTGCCTCAACTATTTGGCCTTGGTCACGTATCTTGCCGGATGTAGGATAACCGTCACTCAGGAGAAAGAACGTATCTACTCCGCCTTTATCCTCACTTAAATACGGCGAATTCGGCTTCTCGGAAGATTCAACCGTGATGGTATAGGCGTATTCCAAGGTGTCATAAATTGCGGTCAATCCTCCGGGTGTCTGGCAGTCAACTGCTTCTATGGCTAAAATCTTATTTTCAAAGTTAGCAGGAATCACCTTAGTCTTCCATGGACGAACTTCGTTGCTATAAAAAATTATTGAGAAGTTAACCCGCTCATCCAGATTATAAATGGCATTAATTAATTCCTTCTTAACCGCATCAAGCCGTGTTTTCACGGGTCTGCTGTCAACCATCTCCTTTTTCCGTTTCAACTTTTCCGGCACGGGCGAAGGTGTTTTGTCATCACCGCTTATTACCGTCTTATCCTTGGGTTTTTCCGGCGGTGTGGAGACAGGCGTTTTCATACTTTCGGAGGTATCCATCAAAAAGACAATATTGGATGATTCTATCGGCACGCCGTAATATTCGCCCATAATAACGCTTTTGGTCTGGTTAGGGTCAGTTCCTTCTACCGGCATTTTTTCCGAGAGTTGTTGCAGTAATTTCAAGGCGGCAGAAAAGACCCGCGGCTCTATCTCATCCCTGTGTTTGAGCACCTCCTTGAGATATTTGAAGGCATCAGGCGATTCCAGTATCCGGAAATATTCAATTATTGCCAGTTTAACTTCCCAGCTGGTTTTGCTGAAGAGCAATTTAGAAGCCGGCTCCAGACCTTCGGCGCAACGCAATTGGCTCAGCGCCCTGAATGCTGAAACCGGTATCGGCGTCGGCTTCGTCTCGTTAATCAAATCAAGCAGTGTCTTGATAACTTCGGGTTTATTAATACCGCCTAAAGATTTAATGACGTAGAAACGCAATCTCCACTCTATGGATTGTTTGGTGGCATTATCAAGTATCATCTTAACCGCTTTATCCTGGGTCATCTTACCCAAACCGCCAACGCATACATCAATCACCTTAAGACTGACTGCTTCCTCCTTTTTACCGCCTTTAGCGCGTGAGAGTTCATTAGAAATCTGCTTAATCAATAAATCGGCTGCGTCCAGTTCCACCTGCGGCGTAATCTTGTTAATCAATTTAGAAGTTACGCTCGTCCGGCTGAATTCATCAGAACTCTGTGCATCTTTCTGGAAGTCATTTTTCGCTTTATCCCAATCAGGTTCGGCAAATAATGATAACACCGAAAATAAGCAGATTGTTATGGAGATTATTATTATTTTCATTGGGTGTTATGTAATCCTAAACCATTCGTTTAGTGAAAAGGTTACGATGAATTTTATTTTAACCTACTCAAGACAGCCATACGAAGGAGTGGTAGGAGTATCTCGTCTTTTCACTGCTTCACGAACGGTTTTCCTGCGTATTAGTATTATGCTCACAATCAATGGGGCTACATAGATTAGCCCAAATATCATTATTGCAACAGATAATAAAATAATGGCGTTCAATCCTTGTATTCCCCAGAAGACTGTTATAAAATCTTTTGCTCTAATAAGATAATATATCAAACCAAGCCATGATAAAATCTCCAAACTCAACCTCGCCCAATTATGAAGTTTAATCAAATAAAACCCGGCAATTGCACTAAATATCCCTACAAGAACCACTACAGATAAAATAAGACAACTTTCCCACAATGCTTCTTTCATTGTGGTAAATACTACGCCACCATATAATGCTGTTATTAATGTACCGATTATAATCCAAAGCCAGGCAACAACCAGTAAGGCAGTTGGTCTATTCATAATTATCCTTGGATTGTTTAATTATTTGTCTAACCTACTCAAGACCGCCATACGAAGAAGCGGCAACATAATCTCGTGATGTCCGGTTATATTAATGCCGATAGGTGCAGGTCTGCCGGTTACATTCTGTCTCGGTCTATAATGCTGAATCATATCCAGATTTGCCGCAGTGAATGAATTAAGTTTGTGTCCCTGATTTCGTGCGATGGAAACGGCTTTGAGGAATACTTCCGGCATAATTACGGCTGAGCCGATATTAAGCCAGACACCATTATTTAAACCGCAGATAGTATTAGCAAATATCCTAAAATCGGTCAGACTGCTTTCTCCCAAATCAGCCCCTGAAATATTCGGATGCATATGAATTGTATCGGTGCCGATGGCGATATGAACCGTAGCAGGAATTCCTAATTTATAAGCATTGGCAAGAATACTTGCCGAAGCGAATTTGTTACGCTCTTTTATAATGAGTTTTCCTAATGATTGCCCAAGTCCGATATTCGCATTAACCGCATTCCGGGATGCTCTGGCAAATGCCTCTGCTGTCTCAATAGACATACCGAAATTACCGGTTTTGATATTTGCCGCAACATCTTCCGATGTCCGGCCGATAAGCGATATTTCGTAATCATGGATAGCCGTGGCGCCGTGCATCGCAATAGCCTTAATAACACCTCGTTTCATCAGGTCTATTATTACCGGTGACAAACCGCATTTGACCACATGAGCGCCTAAGCCAACACCGACTAACCGTTTGTTACGAACTGATTTAACAATGGCATCAACCAGATTCTTGAAATCCCTGCCAACAAGGATGTCCGGTAATGAGTCAATGAATGTATTAAACGAACGTGATGGGGGTGGTAACCTGGCAAAGTCCTTTATATTAACCAAGTTTTTACGCTGATTAATAGAAATCGTTCGTAGATGATATTGTTTCATATTTATTTTGGTAAGCAGATTAACCCCGATAAATCGGGATAACTCGCAGTAATTTTTCCTGCGGGTCAGACTGCGAGTAAACAGATAGTACCGATTAATCTGATAAATCCGTTAAATCTGCTTAATCCGTTTACTAATCTAATCCCTTCGTTTCCCGCCCCGAAGGGCGAGGCACACTGTGCCCCTGTGGTGGCTCGCCAAAGGCGGCACTACGGGATAAGAGACTCTAATTCATTGCATTCATAAGAGTCTCTAATGGTAAAACTTCCTCACTCCGGTAAAGAGCATACCGATTTTATGTTCGTTTGCCGCCTTGATGACCTCATCATCCCTGACCGAGCCGCCGGGTTCAATCACATACTTAATACCGGTTTTGGCAACATTGTCAAGTCCGTCACGGAACGGGAAGAAGGCATCGGAGACCAGAACAACCTTTTCATTGGTTAATTCCTTTTTAATGTACGCGCTGACTGATGTTTTACCTCTGGCTTTTTTGTCAAGTGCCTTGTATTCCAGTTTGAGGAAATCCAGAGCTTTTTGACCTGCCAGAGCAACGGAATCCTTGCGGTTCGGCTGACCGCATCCCATTCCGATTAACTGGTAATAACCCGGCTCGTATTCACGGGCAATACCAATGGCATTAG
Organism: Planctomycetota bacterium; assembly: GCA_043807745.1. Taxonomy (GTDB): domain Bacteria; phylum Planctomycetota; class MHYJ01; order JACQXL01; family JACQXL01; genus JAZDFP01. The sequence goes on along the minus strand of JAZDFP010000293.1, from coordinate 405 downwards.
ACTTAAGATGTTTGATATAACGAAGACCGAACTCATATAAGCCGGCCCGTTTGCCGGATGGTTTCACCTTGGTAACGATTCCAACGGTCAGTTCCTTGCCGCTATTATCACAATGTGCAGTAAACGGTTGCTTGAACAGTTCCTGAATCGTCTTGGTTAGATAGAATTTATTATCAACCTCCTGTTCAAGGAGTCCGCCGGTAACGAATCTAAAGGTGGTTGCCAATCTCTGGCTGCCCAAATCTCCTACTTCCAGGATTCTCAATTCAGCCTTTTTCTTACCCAGAGATTTAATATAATCAAAGGCATCCTTATCAACTGAAGGTGCAATAATCACCTCAACGAACCGTTCACCTATGATTTTAGCAACTGCCAGATTAAGCGGTCGGGTAATAGCAATCACGC
>JAZDFP010000292.1:0-4700 GCA_043807745.1 Planctomycetota bacterium | reverse complement strand
TCCAGCCCTTCACCCCGTACATAATTTCTATTTTGGGAATACCTAATCTGTAAATTATGTGCGGGGGTTTTATTCAAGATTCTCATTGACTTTGATTGGTTTAGAAGATAAAATGCCAATAAATAAGTATGATGTCCATTGAATTCCATTTAACCAATGAAAATTCTAATTAAGGAGTAATGTATGATTAACTTCCAACCAACCGGTAATGAATCTCTTTTAGACAAAGGCATTGCCTTATATAACCAGAAGGCATTTGACCAGGCGTTAGCCGTGTTCCAGAAACTGGTGGCGATTAAACCGAATTATGCGATTGCCCATTACAACTTGGGTAACGCGTTTGTTAATACCGGTAAACTTGACCGGGCAATTAATTCCTTCCAGAAAGCCATTGAGTTTAATATGGGAGAAGATACGCCTCTGGCATACTACAACCTCGGCAATGCCTATTATCAGAGTGGTAATTTTGACCGGGCTATCGCCGCCTATAAAAAAGCCATAGGGTTGAATCCGGCTCTGGGTATGGCATATAATAACCTGGGTCTGACGCTTTCTAATAAACCCGACAAAGCCAGCCGGCATCAAGCCGTCCGGGTTTTGCAGAATGCGCTCAGGTTAAACGCGGCTGACATAGATGCCCTCAATAATCTCGGCATCGCCTACGGAGAATTGGGCAATCTGGATAAAGCCATGGCAATGTTCAACAAAGCCCTCAAACTCAAGCCCTCGGATTACAAGGCATACATTAACAGCGCCAAGGTCCTGGCATTAAAAGGCGACGTCAACAAAGCCATCGCCTTGCTCAAGAAAGCCGGCAAGATTGCGCCTGATAAATTTAAAGTCCTTTACAATCTCGGCTGTAACCTGTCCAGAAAAGGAATGTTCACCCAAGCCATTGCCTCTTACCAAAAAGCGCTCAGGATAAAACCCGATGACTTTGACTGCCTCTATAACTTAGCCGGTGATTATCTCAAGAAAAAGAATTATGCCAAGGCAATAGAGTTCTACCAGAAAGCCATCAAGTCAAATCCGGCTCATCCAGCCGGCTATTATAACCTGGGTTGCACTTATATGGAACAGGACGACTACGAGGACGCCATAACGTATTACAGAAAAGCCATAGAGATAAAACCGGACCACGCAGACGCCTATTACAACCTCAGCAATACCTACAGGCAACAGTGCAAATTAAACGAGGCATTAAAATCTCTTGAAACGGCATTGTCAATCTATCAAAAGGATAAGAATCCTCTGAAGGTAGCCCATTGCTATTTCCATTTAGGCGGAATCTATGCGGGATTTGCCAACCGCAAGCAAAGCCTCCGGATGTATCTGAGTTCCTTGAATCTGGCTAAGAAACTGAAAAACAGGGGTCTAACAGCCGCTAATTACGCAATGTTAGTCGGGCTATACGGACAACTCAATGACCTCAAGAAATCCAGACAAATGGCAAAGGAATTCCTGAAGATAGTTAAATAGTAAATAATGTAAGCAGATTTATCTGATTTTACTGATTGAGCAGATAATAGGTAAAGGAGTTATTGAATGAATCAAATCACCAAATCAACTTATTCGGGATTATTGAATCGTGTTTCTACGCTTCTTCAGGAGGCGCGCCGGAAAACCGTCCGCCAGATAAATACGGTCATTACAACAACCTACTGGCATATCGGAGCGATTATTGTGGAAGAAGAACAAAAGGGTAAAGAACGGGCTGACTATGGCGAGTATCTAATCAAACGTTTATCTAACGATTTAACTAAAAGGTTCGGAAAAGGATTTTCGGAACGTAATTTAAGAAATATCAGGGCGTTTTACCTTGGGTTCCCAATTCGGCAGACACTGTCTGCCGAATCTATAAAACACATAAAATCCGAGACACCGTCTCGGAAATCTCAAATTAGTCAGACACTGTCTGACCAATCTCAAAAACCCCAGACACTGTCTGCTGAATTCAAACCGATGCTTTCGTGGTCACATTACTGTGAATTATTAACGATAGAAGAGCCTCTTGCCCGCTCTTTCTATGAAAAAGAAGCCATCCAGAATAACTGGTCGGTTCGTGAGTTAGCCCGGCAGATAAACTCCATGCTCTTTGAACGCCTGTCATTGAGCAAGAATAAAAAGAAGGTATTATCGCTGGCTCAAAAAGGACAGGTAATTACCAAGCCGGAAGATGCGGTTAAAGACCCTTATGTCCTGGAATTTTTAGGCATACCCGAAAAGAGTTATTATACCGAAAACCAGTTAGAGCAAAAACTCACTGACCATCTGCAGGAATTCATTCTTGAATTAGGCAAGGGATTCACCTTTGTGGCAAGGCAAAAGCGGATAACCATTGATAACGAACACTATTACATTGACCTGATATTCTATCACCGGATATTGCGGTGCTTGGTTTTGATTGACCTAAAAATCGGTGCTTTGGCTCATTCCGATGTCGGCCAGATGAATTTCTACCTCAATTATATCAAGGATAAGGAAATGATGGCAAATGAAAACCCGCCCATCGGCATTATCCTCTGCACCGAGAGAACCAAAGGCAGGGTCTTTGTGGAATACGCCCTGGGCGGCATAACCAATAAGATATTCGTCTCCAAATATAAACTATACCTGCCGACCAAGAATCAATTGGAAGCGGAGATTAAGAAAGAAACGGAAAAATTAAGACAGTAATCTGATTTAGCGGATTATACTGATTAAATGGATAATTCTAATTTGATAAATCCGTTAAATCCTGTTGTTTAATTTCCGACTGACCAAAGAAGAAAAGGACGAACTGGTGACAAATTGGCACCGGTTCCAATCTAGGTTAAGCCTAAAACCTTTTCAAAATTTGAAATGGTGCTTTTTCAGGGAATGAAATAATAAAGGATAATAGCACACGTTCCGAATTGATAAGGATACCGGCTGGGCAGATGGGTCTGGCGGGGAAATGTGTCCGGAAAGAAAGGAATTTCAAAAAGGATAAACATTATGGATACTTTTGATTCTATATTTTTCGTGTCATCTTTCATGTGGTTTATTATTTATTTCATCTTTGTCGTCTACACGTTCACAATCAATAAAAACCTTTATGTAACCATATTAAATATTGGAAGAGTTATTGCTACCGTGCTACTTTTAGTCGCAGCATGTAAGTTTAGATTAGGTTACAGTTATTATACCATTCTTAGATTTATTATCTTTGGTGTTTCATTTTATTGTGCTTGGTTCGCACTAAAATCAAACCATAAGGTATGGGTAGGTTTTTTTATTGTCATTGCAATTTTGTTCAATCCAATAATACTAATACATCTTCAAAAAACAACTTGGCATTATATTGATATCGTAACTGTTCTGGTATTCTTGATATCAGTTTTGTTCTTGTCAAAAAGTAATGTCACTAACAATATTGATATAACAGTAACGAAAATTTCAGAAGATAATTTAGATGTCTACAATTATGCGGTTATGAATTTATACGAACAAGGTTATTACGAAGAAGCACTGATAGGTCTTCAAAAACTCTCGGTCTTTAAAGACGAATACAAGTATATTCTTGTTCCTTATATAGAGAAATGTAGTTCAATAATAAACTGTAAATTAACGGATGAAGATAAAAAGCATCAATCAAATAAAAAAATACTTGAACGTTTTGGTTGGATTGACAATATAAAATATATTGCAGGATTTCAGGCATTGCTACTTTTTATTGCTGGCAGTGGGGCTTCGGATGAAGAGACAGAAGAAATTATAAGATTGACAAATTGGTGGGTTTTGGGGTTGGCTATACTTTTAGGTATTATTACGGTTTTAATACATATCTATATGAAGAAATTTATCGCAAGTAAAAATTTAATCCGATGTAAATACTGCGGGCACCATACGCAATATATTGCTCCTAATGAACCAACGATGGGTTTTCTTGATATCAATAATTGCGCCGCATGCGGAAGAATGTATCCCGTCCCAGATTCTTATTGGGATAGCTGGGGTGGATTAGAATATATAAATGGAAGGCGTTCGGTTCCTGATACTCAATTTTATGAGGAGTATAAGCAGTTAAAGATAAAATACGAAAAAGAATATCAAGAATGGTTAAAAGAGAAAAAAGAAGAAGCGTAGTAAATCCGATGACACAATACATGATTCCGAACAAAAATAAGTATCATGCCTTTAGATAATGAAATCTTTAAATCAATGGAAGTAACCATTCAACAAGAAATAGATACAGTTTCTATGCGAAGGCCACATGTGGTGATTTTAGGGGCGGGTGCAAGTTTGGCCGCCTGTCCAAATGGAGATAAAAAAGGCAGGAAACTTCCCCTTATGAATAATTTGGTGGAAACGATTGGATTGCAACAATATTTGGCCGTCCTTTCTGGCGATTCAAGGAATGATAATTTTGAAGAGGTATACGCTCGTCTTATCGATAACAAAATATGTGTTGGCGATTTGAGCCATTTAGAAAAAGACATTTATAACTATTTTTATTCCTTAGAACTACCGGATAACCCGACTATTTACGACCATCTCGTTTTATCTCTTCGTAGCAAGGATATAATTGCCAGCTTTAACTGGGATCCGCTTTTACTCCAAGCGCTCTTGAGAAATAAATCTGAAACTGAATTATCGTTACCCACCTTATTATTTCTTCATGGCAATGTTAGACTAGGTGTTTGTCTTGAAGATAAAAAAGCCGGAATCAACGGTCACAG
>JAZDFP010000291.1:0-4406 GCA_043807745.1 Planctomycetota bacterium | reverse complement strand
CGATATGGTTACTGAAACGACATTAGAAAAATTATTTACGCCCATTGGAGTTATTATTTTGATAGTCCTATTTGGACTATTACTATGAAACAAGTCAATTGAAGAATCTAAGGAGTCTGTTCAGTTTGATATGATGGATTCCGGTTAACATAAAAACTAAATGAATAGAAATTTACATAGCGCAAAGGCGGCAAAAAGGGATGAGTTTTATACTCAACTCCCAGATATAGAAAAAGAACTTAGCCATTACAAAGAGCATTTTAAAAGAAAGATTGTTTTTTGTAATTGTGATGACCCTCGTGTCAGTAATTTCTTCCATTATTTTTCATACGGTTTTGAAAACTTAGGACTGAAGAAATTGATCACCACCTGTTATAAAAACCAACAAGCTGATGCCTTCAGCGAAAACAAATCCGAAAAAGCCATATACTTAGAATACACAGGCAAGAAAAACGGAGACCGCATCCCCAAACCTGAAGAAATTGGCATTGAACACCTAAAACGCGACGGCGATTTTCGCAGCCCCGAATGTATTGAACTTTTGAAAAAAGCCGATATTGTTGTTACCAATCCGCCTTTTTCTTTGTTCAGGGAATATGTGGCGCAGTTGATGAGATACAAGAAGAAATTTATAATAATTGGCAGTTTAAATGCCAGCACATATAAAGACATATTTAAATTTATAAAAGACAATAAATTATGGTTGGGACCAAGCATTCATAGTGGAGATAGAGAGTTTGGAGTGCCTGACTACTATCCGCTTACTGCGGCAGGATATAGGATTGGTGATGATGGGAGAAAATATATTCGCGTTAAAGGTGTTCGTTGGTTTACCAATTTGGATATTACAAAACGCCACGAAGATTTAAAACTCTATAAAAAATATTATGGGAATGAGAAAGAATATCCCAAGTATGACAATTATGATGCAATTAATGTGGAAAAAACCAAAGATATTCCCGATGATTATGATGGCGTTATGGGTGTGCCAATTACTTTTCTTGATCAATATAAACCGGAACAATTTGAAATTTTAGAATGCCATGAACCGTGTATAGACTTAGAGACTCTAAAACAGAATCCAAAATTTAAGGAGTACAAATCTCGACAAATAATGTATAATGGCAAATTATGCCAAAAAACTTATCACAGATTATTTATTAGACCTAAAAAAACCCAATATGAAAATAGAACTCAAAGAAATAACCGTCCGCGAATTAGCAGACGGTTATCAGGATAACGCTGAAGCAGGTGTTGTTGGCTACGGAGGCAAACTGGATATTCGCCCTCCCTATCAGCGGGAATTTATCTACAAGGATAAGCAACGAGACGCGGTTATCACTACTGTAACAAAAGATTTTCCTCTTAATGTGATGTATTGGGCGGTTCGGTCAGACGGGAATTTTGAGATAATTGACGGGCAGCAACGCACCATTTCGGCTTGTCAATATGTTCATGGCGTTTATTCGATTGATGGATTGGCTTTTTATAATCTCACGGATGACAAACAAAAGCAGATTCTTAATTATAAACTGATGATTTATTTATGTAGCGGCACAGACAGCGAACGTTTAGAATGGTTCAGGACAATAAATATAGCAGGCGAAAAACTTACCGACCAGGAATTGCGAAATGCTGTTTATGCCGGTTTGTGGACTGCGGATGCCAAACGATATTTTAGCAAAACCGGTTGTGTGGCGTATCAAATCGGAAAGGACTATCTCGACGGCACGCCCATTCGTCAGGACTATTTGGAAACGGCAATTCGGTGGTTGAGCAACGATAAAATTGAGGACTATATGTCAAAGCATCAACATAACACTGATGCAAAAGTTTTGTGGGATTACTTTCAAACAGTAATTAATTGGATTAAGACCGTCTTTACAAACTATCGTAAGGAAATGAAAGGAGTTGCATTTGGACCGCTATACAATGAGTTCAAGGACAAAAAAATTGATTCAAAAAAGATGGAGAAGGAAATAGCAAAACTGATGGAAGATGAAGATGTGACTAACAAAAAAGGTATTTATACTTATGTATTAACAAGAGAAGAAAAACATCTGAACATTCGTGCATTTACAGATAAACAAAAAAGAGAAGCATACGAGAGACAAAAAGGTATCTGCCCAGAGTGCAAAAAGAAATATAAGATAGAAGAAATGGAAGCAGACCATATCACCCCATGGATTGAAGGAGGCAAGACAATAGCAGAAAATTGCAAGATGCTGTGCAAAGAAGATAATAGAAGAAAATCTGATAAATAAAAATTTATTAGGGACAAACTAGAATGGGGGGTTCGGGGGACACCGGACTGAATAATTCTTGACAAAGGAACGGGGATTATGTAAGATGTTCCCGGAATTATAAATAATGAGAGGAGATATGTATGAGTAAGAGCATTCACGACGAGATAGCGGAGAGACTGGCAAGGAAAATGGGAACAGAGTACAAATCAACCAAAGGAATAGATATCGTAACCCGCAATAAAGTTATAGAGGTAGAGACAAAAAAAGATTCTCTGCCTCAAGGGATACGACAGGTAGAACATTCTCAGAAGGCAAGATATCTGGCGGTAAACAAGCAGAATCTTAAGAATGCGCTTGAGGCGACAAAGGATACTGGCATTGGTGTTCTGGGACCGACAGGAATAATCCACAAGCAGGCTAGTAGAAAAGGATAATCTGTATCGTTCCTACTTCCGGAATTCCGAATTCGGGGGACGCAATACTGAACTTATGTATTATGTCCCCGGATTAATGGTATATTATCTCGCGTAAAGGAGGTTATATGAAGATTCCCTTTCTTAAGTATATTGGTAAGTTGTTCAGTTTTCAAGTCGCAGAGGAAGTCAAGTCCTTAGAGCTCACGGCCGAACTGGATAAGGGCAATATTAAGATTACGGCTAATAACAATCGCGGAATTATTATTATAAAAGATGTGGGGATGACAGGGGAACTAAAGGATGGCGCTGAGCTGCGTCTTAGTGATGCTGTTGAAAAGTATCTGGAGGCGAAATTAGCTAAAAGGATTGACGGATTGAAAAGCCCGAATCTTATTAAGGTTGCTGATATGGTTGTTAATACGAGCGCCTCGGGTGCAATTAGTAGTATGGAATATATTAAGGGCGATAAGGATTATGAGGAGAGGTTTTTAGATGACTGATAAACCTAATCCGGGGGACGCAATATTAAATAATTAGATATTGCCTGCCCGTCCGGTCAGGCGGGCGTTCAGGCGGGTGTCCCCAGATAAGCCAAGGATGGCAATTAGTCACTAAAGGATGGCAATCAGTCACTAAAGGATGGCAATCAGTCACTAAAGGAAGGCAATTAGTCACTAAAGGATGGCAATTAGTCACTAAAGGATAGCAATCAGCCACTAAAGGATGGCAATTAGTCACTAAAGGATGGCAATCAGTCACTAAAGGAAAGCAATTAGTCACTAAAGGAAGGCAATCAGGGGAATCAGGTTATCTGACCCCTTGCAACTCAATGGGTTAGATGCAGAAGGGCAAAGGGAATTAGCCCGTTACCATAACTCCTTATTATTTTAGGGGTTATGAATCGTGACAGGCTCAAGAATAATAGAAAGGAGAAGTTATGGGAAAGGATTATCTACCAACCAGAGATGCTGACTTTGACGTTTTTCAGGACAATTTTATGGGGAAAGTCCAGCCAAAACTGGCCGCCTGGGGTATTCCAGTGGCGGACTTCACGGCCTTGCAGGCTCTGCAGACCGCATGGAACGATGCCTGGGCTCTTGCCAAAGACAAGGACACTCGTAGCCGGGGAGATGTTCGGGCAAAAGAGGTCGCACGCAAGGGCTATGAAGCCGGCTTGCGCAGGTTTGTGAAGACGTGGATTGCCTTCAACAACAACGTGACCGATGCAGACATAGAGTCGCTGGGCCTGAAGGTGCGGGATATAGAGCCGACCCCCAAGCCAAAGATTACGACCTCCCCGATTATCGGGTTAAAGAGTATGGGTGGCAGCGATATTGAGGTCAGATGCCGGGTCACAACGGACCAGACCCGTCCCAGTAAGCACCGGGCCGCAGATGGGATTGAATGCAAGTTTGTTTTGGTGCCGGTCGGCGAGATGCCGCCGGACAACTGGGATGATTGCCCGAAGACACAAGTATCCAAGAAGGCGCAGTTTATTATCTCTTGCGGTGCCAAAGGCATCGGACAGCGGTTCTACGGTTTTTTCCGCTGGGCTAACATAAGCAAGCCGGCCAACAGCGGGCCCTGGACCAATGCAATCAGCGTGGTGATTGCTTAGAAAAACAAGAGAACACGAATGGGACGAATAGGAGCGAATAGCACGAATAAATCAATCCCCCCTTCCCCCTTTATCAAAGGGGGAGTGAGGGGGATTTATTCTTTGTGAACTTTGTGCCCTTTGTGG
>JAZDFP010000290.1:0-18116 GCA_043807745.1 Planctomycetota bacterium | reverse complement strand
ATGAGGATAAAAAAGACAGGTTACCAGATGATTTTGAGGGTGCGAAATATGTGATGTCGCCGCCGTTAAGAGGCAGGCATAATCTTCTGGCGCTCTGGAACGGGATAAAAGACGGTTCAATCAACGTCGTTTCGTCCGACCATTGCGCATTTAATTTCAATGGCCAGAAATCATTAGGGCTGAACGATTTTTCAAAGATTCCCAACGGCATACCCGGCGTGGAGACCAGACTTAATCTTCTTTTTGAAAAGGGCGTTAATGCCAGGCGGATTAACATAAATAAGATGGTGGATGTGTTTTCTACAACGCCGGCTAAATTATTCGGGCTTTATCCTAAGAAAGGCGAAATTAAAATAGGCGCTGATGCCGATATTGTGATATTTAATCCGGGCATAAAATTCTCGCTTAACAGCATCAAACTTCATCAGGATGTGGATTATTGCCCTTTTGAGGGTCATAAGGGCAAGGGCAGGGTTTCTTACGTTATCTCCAATGGTAAAATCATCGTTAAAGATTACGCCTTTTGCGGCACAAAAGGCAAAGGTAGATTTCTAAAACGCGGTAAATTTGAGCCACAGATTACACAGATTAAATAATACATCAATATAACCTGCCTGCCAGCAGGTAGGTCTGTGGCTAATGGATATTTTATGTTTACAGGTCTAATCCAGCATATAGGTAAAATTGCTAAGATAAATAAAAAGAGTAATGCTTTGCAATTGACCGTCAACTTGCATGGTTACACAGGCACCATAAAATTAGGCGATAGCATTGCCATTAACGGGGTTTGCCTTACTATTACTTCCATATCGGGACAGAAGAAGGAATATATTACATTTGATGTTGTGCCTGAGACTGTCAAGCGGACTACTCTGGGAAAACTAAAGGCAGGCGATAAGGTTAATATTGAGCCGGCTATTCGTGGGGGCGAGCCTTTGGGCGGACATTTTGTTCAGGGACATATTGATACAATCGGCACTGTTTCAAGCATAAGAAAACAGGGCAGTGAATACCTGATGCAAATCAGGTGCCCCCATAAAATAACCGGGTCTATAATAGAGAAAGGGTCTATAGCAATTGATGGAGTAAGTTTAACGGTAATCAATGTGGAATCGAACTATTTTTCCGTTGCACTCATTCCTTTTACATTAACACACACAACTCTCGGTAAAAAGAAGGTCGGCGATGCGGTTAATATTGAACCTGATATAATCGGAAAATGGGTAAAAAATCTTGTATCGCCATCGGTTCGTTCCGCCGGTGGCGAGGTTCAGCAGAGGCGGCATCCGACCTATTCTGATGAAGGATTCTAACAATATGGAAAAGATTAATAATTTAGGTGCTCCGATATCGGTGAATACTATTATAAAGAATCTCAGCAGCGACGAATTACGGTCTCTGGCAAAAAAGGATGAGGTCCGCACCGAATACGGGAGTCCGTCCTACATAAGTAAAATCAAATCACGCAGCGCCAAGTTTACCGAGATTATTTACGACCAGCCCACAGAACCGCAGGCGAAGATTATTGAGGATGTGCAGAATTACATTAAAACCCGTGATTTCATATGCGTTGACCGGCAGATGTGCCGGAGTCCGGATATAAAATTGCACTGCCGGACATACGTAACGAAGGATTACGGCCGGCTTGCTTATATGTGGAATGAAACACTGTTTCCTTTGGATAATCCCAAGAGTGATAAGTTACCTGATGTTGTAGTAATAGATGTTCCGGAATGGCCCGAACGGAAGGTTCTGGTTCTACCTCAGTTGCATCTGACGTATATTCTGGGGACTGATTATTTCGGGGAAATCAAGAAGGCAAATCTGCGTATGGGAATGTATCTGGCTAAAAAGAAAGGGTGGCTGGGATTGCATGCGGCCAGTAAAATCATCCGCGTGAAAGACGTTAACGACAAATTAGTGGAAAAAGGCGTTATTATCTTCGGGCTGAGCGGCACCGGTAAAACCAGTTTGTCCTGCCATCATCACGGGCTGGCTCACGATGAAGGCATTACCATCAAACAGGATGATGTTGTTCTCATCAGACCTGATGCTTACTGTTACGGCACGGAAAATAATTTTTATCTTAAGACCGAGGGATTAAGTTTGAAAGACCAACCTTTGCTTTACCGCGGGGCGACATCACCCAACGCCATTCTGGAAAACGTTTATGTTTCACAGGACGGTAAGGTTGATTTCTTTAATTATTCGCTCAGTTCAAACGGCCGGGGTATTGTCAGGCGCGCCGAAATGGCTCCTTATACGGATGATGATATTAACTTAGCCCGGGCAGACGTGGTGATATTCCTGACCCGGCGGATTGATATCGTGCCGCCGGTGGCAAAACTGACGCCAGAGCAGGGCGCAGCATTTTTTATGCTGGGTGAATCCGTGGAGACTTCAGCCGGAGACCCGACCCATGCGGGTAAGTCACTGCGCGTAGTCGGGACCAACCCTTTTATCATCGGTCCGGCCGAGGAGGAAGGTAACTGGTTTTATAAGATGCTTAAAACCAATCCGCGGGTGGAATGTTTCGTGATGAATACCGGACGGGTGGGGGGTGTTAACGGAGAAAAGATAACCGTGATTGATTCATCTGAGATTATGAAACAGATTGTGCGCGGCGGTATTAAATGGAAGGCAGACCCCGATTGGGCTTATCAAGTGCCCAGCCAGATTGATGGGGTTAATGCAGAACGTTTTGACCCGTTCCATTTCTATTCGCAGGATGAATACCGCGAACTGATAAAGAAATTAAAAACCGAAAGAAAAGAATGGCTATCTAAATTCACCGGTTTGGCATCCCAGATAAGAAATATCATTTCGGACTAAAGCCACATATTACACAGTCCCGCCAAGGCGGGATTAATTGATGAAATTTGGTCCCGGTATAAATTACACGAATTTTAATCTGTAAAATCTGTGGCTCTATTTTAGCAACCATCTTTTTAATGTTGCCAGCGGTCTGCTGAAATAGATGCCGATTAATGGTAATGTTATTTTGAGGATAGGGGTATAGGATATGGCAATGCCGATTAAAGAAATAATGTGATATGATAATTTCTTACCTTCCTGATTAAGATAAAGATTAAAATAGTTTCGGGCGGTGGCGCTATAGCCGTAAATCAGGCAGATTATGCCGTTGCTGTAATTTTGGTGCTTAGTGGCAAAATTTAACTGCGCTTGATGTCTCTTCTGCAGTTCTTCTACATTAATATTGATTGGGATTTGGGATTTGATATTTGAGATTTGAAGGCGGTGTGTTTCCACAAATTCCTTCACATAGCGTATAAAACCATCTGATACAATCATCGGATTGCTCATGGTCAGGGAATTGATATTGCGTCTCCAGTAACCTAATCGTTTGGGTATAGCTTTAAATTTTCCTTCCAGAGCCAGGCAGCACCAAGTAGGATAATCCACTAAATGAAGGTAATCGGGTTGGATGAATCCGCCGATTTTCATCAAGACATCTTTTCGGACCATTACGGTTTGGGCGTAGATAAAATTCCGGGCATTTGTGAATTCCTTCAGGACTAAACCAATAGGGTCATTATTAGCGATGTTTTTGTCATTTATAATACTCCGATAGAATAGTTTTTTGCCGTATTCATTTGTGATGATACAATCGCCATAAGTAAGAATAATACTATTATCTGAAAAATAAGGGGTTTCTATTTCCAGTTTATCGGATGGCCAGAAATCATCCCCTTCCAGAATAGCAATAAATTCACCTTTTGCCTGATGAAGAGCCTTATTGTAGGCAAGTCCTAATTGATAAGCACCCAGATGTTCCTGACAGATGTATTTTATTCTATTATCAGAAAACGATTTGATAATATTCTGTGTTCTATCGGTTGAACCGTCGTCAACAATAATCATTTCCCAGTTTTGATATGTTTGGGAAATGACTGAACGGATGCAGTCAGCAATATATTTTTCGTGATTGTAAGTAAGGGTAATAATAGAAATTAATGGACCTGCCCCGTTAGAAAGTCTCTCATTATGTTTTAATTTATCACTCATATTTTTATCTCTAATCGTGGTTTTTTCTAACGGGGTAAAGCATTTATGATGATTTCTGGCGATTGGATAAATAATGTTTTAGAGCTTCCTGCCAAGGTCTTAAAGGAGTGAGTTTTTTACTGGTTAGGGGAGAGAATAGGGGTCGTCTCACACCGGCTTGTTCCTCCTTTTCTTCTTTAGGCTCAACCTTAATTTTTATATTGCTTAAATTGAAGATTTCTGATGCGAATTCATACCAGGTGCAAAATCCCGAATTGGCAAGATGATAAATACCAGAAGGATAATTATTTTGAATCATTTCTTTTATTTTAAGAGCGGCATCATAAGTATAAGTGGGACTACAGATGATATTAGAAGTAACTTCTAATTTCTTATCGGTTTTTGCCAATTTGAGTATTGATTCGACGAAATTCGTGCCTCCTTTGCCCAGACAACCTGCTGTGCCAAAGAGGCTTGCCACGCGAATCAAATAGTAATAAGGGATTAACTTGACGAAAAACTCTCCTGCTAATTTGGAAACAGCATATACATTAAGCGGATTAGGGATATCATCTTCATGATAAGGACGTCTTTTTTTGCCGTCAAATACGTAGTCGGTAGAAAAATGGATTAGTTTTATGTTGAGGGCACGGCAGAGGATGGCAAGGTTTCTTACAGCAATCGTATTTACCAGAAACGATTGTTCGGGATTTTTTTCGCACTCTGGTACATTATGATAGGCGGCGGTATTGATAATAACATCGGGTTTATATTCTTTTATTAAACGTTGAATGCCCGAGAAATCAGTAATGTCAATATCATCCTGTGTGACGCCTTTTATGTTCCATGTAGACTGAAAAATCTTAATTATATCTGTTCCCAGTTGGCCATTAGAACCGATTAAAAGGATATTCATTCAATAATTACTCTACGAACCTTGACGTCCCGCATGGGCGGGATGAGCAAGAACCCGGAACGGGTAAATTATGATAGTTGAATCGTATCCCGAAAGCATTCGGGATATGTATCTAACAGTTTAGAATTTTGTTTCACTGGAGAAATTAAAGTTTCTGATTTTCAGAGCAGGTACCACAAATCCATGATTTAATTCGGTTTCACCGGAAATGAGTTCTACATTAGATAGCATATTAAGGATATTTTCGGTAAACCGCATATTTTTAATTCCTTGCGTAATGTTTCCTTTTTCTATGAGGAAAGTTCCATTACGGGTCATTCCGGTTATAATCATTTTCATCGGGTCAATAAGATTTGTATAGTGTAATTCTGTAATTAAGATTCCCTTTTCTGTCGAAGCGATCATTTCTTTTAATGAAGAATTACCGGGCACAAGTGTTAAATGGGTCGGGAATGGACCATATGGATTTGGTTGAGGTAATCCGTGACCGGTTGACAGGCATTTGCCCTTTTTTGCAGTCAGGCGGTCATAAACAACATTACGAGCAATACCTTTATCTATAAGAACGACTTTTTTTCGAGGAATACCTTCAAAATCAAAAGGCATACCAAGAATATCCGGATGATAAGCATCTTCGACAATAGAGATATTTTCACCCATAATACGCTTGCCGATTTTGCCACTCATAAAACTACGGCCTTCCTGATAAGACAAGGCTCCAAAGCCGGTAAATGCCATAAAAACAAGTAATTCAACGGCTGCCGCAGGCTCAAGTATTACGGTATATACGCCGGCATTCAAATTAACCGGATTTTTTGATTTCAATGCTTTATCAACCGCTATCTTTGCAATTTGAGAAGATTTTATCTGATTGATATCTCTGGTTATTTTCTCAGCTTTGCCGCTGCTGTTATCAGTTAGTGCCGTACAGGTAAATTCAGCCATAGTGGAAGGATGGTGAGCAAATAACCCCTTAGAATTTGATAGGGTTATTACGGATGATATATTAGAAAAAACACCTGATATATTTACTAAATGATTTTTTGCTTCAATAACAGATTCTTTTATAGCTGATGTTCTGTAAGCAGGAGAAACAAAAGCGGTTTGTTCATGATAGGCATTTACGGTGACATATTTTTGTTTGGGAACTAGACCTAATTCGGTTCCGGGAACTGATACAAAATAATTACAATTTTTTATAGCTTGCTTCAAAGACGCGTCATCTGTTTGATTGAGTGTTACTTTTGAGAACTTATCATTTTTTATTATTTTAATATATAGTTCTAATAAATTATTTTCTGAGACATTTTGGGTAATAATACTATCGGCATAACGGGTAAGTGCAAGATTATGATTTACAAGCAGAACTTCAACTTGTGCTGGACGGGCGAAATGAATTATTTTATCAGTAAGTTTACGGCTTTCCTCATAAGATAACATATTCATTACCTTCTTTTGTTACAGATATAGTCAAGTTAGTAATTTGTTCCAATGCGTGCTATTTTTATTTAAAATATTATATGGGAAATAAAATATATTACAAATTATTATTGTAAAATTTAACAAGTTAGATATAAAATAATCCAGTCAATGAAATATGAAAAAGACAATCTATTTGATAATCATATTGATAACGCTTACTTTTGGAGTGCGACTGGTTATTGCATTTAATACTTATGTTATTTCGAGTGACGGACCTTTTTATTTAAAGGTTAGCCAATATTTTGCTAAAGGAGATTATAAATCAGCTTTAATAAAACAAACATTTCATCCGCTCTATCCTTTTTTAATATCAATTGCTTATAAACTCATCTGGAACTGGGAATGGGCCGGGTTACTAGTCTCCATCTTTTTTTCTAGTTTAGGGATGATACCGCTTTATTTTATCGGGAAAAGATATTTTTCTCATCCGATAGTAATAAGTAGTTGTATTTTATACGCTTTTCATCCCTATGCAGCACAACTATCCGCTTCAATACTCACAACGGGGGTATTCATAGGGGTGTTCCTTTTTGCCTTATGGGTAACAATTATTGCTTTAGAAACAGATCGTTATAGATATTTTTTTATATCCGGTTTATTGTCTTTTATTATGTATCTCATCCGTCCTGATGGAATAATATTTTTATTATTATCTCTAATAGGTATATGGGTTAGTAAAAATCAACTTGCTAAGAATAAAATAATATTAAAGCGTTTTCTATGTGCTTTAATGCTTGTTATTCCTTGGATGTTGTTAATGATGCCTTATATCTATACGGTTAAAGCAGTTACCGGAGAGATAAATATTACAGGTAAGGCTTCTATTGCACAAATGCTCGGATTGGAAAGTAAAAGTTCAGATTCTATTGATACATCCGATACATCGGAAAGCGTGTCAAAAATAGGTACAAGAGGTACTGTTGTAAAATATCTTAATGGATTATATTTGGTGCTTGTTGATTTTATTAAAGGAGCAAATGTTCTTTTGTTTCTACTGTTCTTAATAGGAATAATTTCATATTTCAAAAAAGAAGAACATACTTTAAGCAAATCATTTTTCATCTGGTTTGTTTTTATAATCTTTATTCTCTCCTTGTTCCGTTATGCGATTATTTATGAGAGGATGAGTAAGCGTTATACTGTACCGCTTTTTATGATGGTAATCTTATGGGCTGGGAATGGGTTATATGTTATTACGGAGTGGATACGAAAAAAACTTGGTTATAAGAATGAACTTTATTATATTTCGGGTGTTTTTATAGCTATTATTCTTTCATTGTTTACTTTTCAACCGATAGGAAAATCTAAGATAATAGAAAAAATAACAGGTGAATTATTAAATAACTACCATTCTAAGCATGGGGTTGCGTCTAAAACACCAAGTATTATTACAACCTCATCTCGAATTGCCTACTATGGAGGAGGCGAAGCAATTATGCCTGAAGAATTAGGTAAAGATTACGCTAAACTTGCTGATATTATCTTGAAACAGGGGATAGATTATCTTGTTTTAGACGGTCGAATATCCAGAAAAGTTCCATCTTTAGAAAACGAGATTTTTCAATGTAAAAGAAAACAGCTTTCGGTAGAATTAATTTCGCCTTATTTTAAGATAGCTGATGGAAAGGATGTTAATTTCTATAAAACGTATAGATTTTTTATTGCCCCAAAAAATAAATAATTTTTTTTATTTTCTTGACACAATATTTAATTTGTATATAATAGAAAAGTTTCACAAAATATTTTCTTGTAGAGTAAGAAAAGATAAAAAGGAGGATGAAAATGTTTACTGCAACAGAACTAGCAGAAAGTATTCAATCTTTGAAGGATGACGAGAAAAGCCAATTGCTATTAGAAGTCATCAGCAAATCCAGTGTTATATGGCTTAAGAATTTTGTCGAATCGTTTGAAGATAAGTTTGGGGTAACCGCAGCGATGCCGATGGTTGCTGCAGCTGGTCCAACAACTGCCACAACAGATGCGGGACGTACAGAAGAAAAAGCAGAAAAAACTACATTTGATGTAATTCTTCAAGATTCTGGTGCAAATAAAATACAAGTAATAAAAGTTATTCGTACTATAACTAATCTTGGTTTGAAGGAAGCTAAGGCACTTTCTGACACTCCACCCCAACCGGTAAAGACTGGGATATCTAAGGAAGAAGCTGAAAAAGTCGTCAAAGAACTTGAGGCTGCTGGGGCAAAAGTAGAAATCAAATAGTTAAAATACTTCACATTCTGAAAAAATAGTTTGAATAAAAAAGTAATGATTTTTTTACAAAAATCTAACATCAAACCTTTTTCAGATGCTTTAATAAATTCTATTTCCCTACATAAAAATATATAACCTTAATTCTTCTGTTATGACAGAAATAACTCTTTATAGAAACGGAACATTTCCTTATCATTCTCCTGATTTGATGCCGATCCAATTAGAAGCATACAAAAAATTTATTCAGCAAGATATAATTCATTCTCAAAGAAAAAATATAGGATTGGAATCTCTTTTTAGGGAAATATTCCCGGTTAAATCATTTGATGGTTCATATATGTTAGAATATCTTTGTTATGAAATTGGACATCCTCGTTATACTCCAGAAGAAAGTCAAGACTTAAAAATTAGTTATGCAGCTCCATTAAGAGCTCGTTTAAGGCTCAATAAACCAGAACCAATAGAAGAATATGTTTATTTTGGAGATATTCCCCTAATGATCGGAGGGGGAGAATTTGTTATTAATGGTATTGAACGCATTATTGTTAATCAACTACATCGTTCACCAGGTATTGATATTAAAGAGGAAGTTATCGGTGAACGGAAACAATTTGTAGCAACAATTATTCCCCAAAGGGGAAGTTGGTTAGAATTAACAACTACTAAAAAAGATATTGCAACTATCAAAATAGACCAGGGAAGCCAAATACCGATAACCGTGTTTTTACGAGCAATGGATGAGAATTTATCTTCTGATGCTCAAATAATTAAAACTTTTTATCATACCGAGATAGTTAAAATTAAAGGATTAAGTTCACCAAATGAATTAATAGGAAAGTGTACCGCAGTAAATATAGTTGATCCAGAAACTAATAAAGAAATTTTGAAGGCTGGCGATAAAATATCAGAAGAAATAGCAAGTTTTTTGATGGAGTCTACTGTTATACAAGAGTTAGAGTTAATTGCTAATCTAGAAGACAATCTTATAATTAATACTTTAGTTCAGGATCCAACTAAATCAACTAATGAGGCTCTTTTAAAGATATATGCTCGGCTAAAACCAGGAATGCCTTCTCAATTAGATAGAGCTAAAACTATTTTTAACGAAAGATTTTTCGATATTAGTCATTATCAATTAGGACAAGTAGGACGGTTTAGGATTAATCGTAAATTTAATTTGAATGTTCCAGAAACAGAACAAACCTTATTGAAATCAGATATTATTGAAATATTAAAATATTTAATAAAATTACGAAAGGGAGAAGGTAGCATAGACGATATTGATGACCTGAGTAATCGTCGTATTCGTTCTGTTGATGAATTGGCTACAGAAGAAATCAGAAAGGGATTTTTTAGACTAAAACGATTAGTTACAGAGAGATTAAACGCTGCGACATCTGCCTCGAAATTAAATCAAACAGCATTTACATCGGATAAGAATAAAGAAAAAATAACACCGCGAACTCTTGTCGATTCTAAGATTATATTAGCTGCTATTGAACATTTCTTTGAAAGAAGTGAACTTTCTCAAGTGGTAGACCAAACTAATCCTCTATCACAATTAGCTCACGAAAAACGTCTTAGTGCATTAGGACCAGGAGGACTAAATCGTAAAAGAGCTGGATTTGAAGTTAGAGATGTTCATCCTTCACATTATGGTCGAATCTGTCCTGTAGAAACTCCAGAAGGTGCTAATATTGGATTAATTACTTCTTTGGCTACTTTTTCTCGAGTAGATAAATATGGATTTCTAATAACTCCTTATCGAGTAATAAAGAATTCTTATGTTACTGATGAAATACATTATCTTAGAGCAGATGAAGAAAAAGATAAAATCTTTGCACCAGCAGATATTAATATAGATAAAAACGGCAGAATAACCGACGAAAAAATATTGTGCCGTTGTAATAAAGAATTCAAATTTATGACGGCACAAGAAATAAATTATATAGATATTTCACCATTTCAACTTGTTGGTATTTCTGCTGGTTTGATTCCTTTTTTGGAACATGATGATGCTAATCGTGCTTTAATGGGTTCTAACATGCAGAGACAAGGTGTTCCTCTCATTAATCCAGAACCTGCTATCGTTATTACCGGATTAGAAAAAACGGCAGCAGAAAATTCATCTTTCGTAGTTAAGGCAGAAAAAAATGGTGTTGTCAGTTATGTTTCTGCTGACCAGATTATTATTAAATCAACGAGTTCTTCTAGTAATGATAATTCTACAACAGAAGAAAATGATTTACAAGAATACCAAACTTATCAAATCAAAAAGTTCTTGGGTTTAAAAGAACGAACTTGTTTAAACCAGAGAACCTGTGTTAAAATAGGAGATAAAGTTAAAAAGGGACAGATTATTGCTGATGGACCAGCTATATCTCAAGGAGAATTAGCGTTAGGAAGAAATGTTTTTGTTGCTTTTATGCCTTGGGAAGGATACAACTTTGAGGATGCTATTATAATCAGTGATAGATTAGTAAAGCAAGATATTTTTACATCTATTCATATTGAGGATTTTGAAGTAGAAACAAGGGAAACCAAATTTGGTAAGGAAGAATTTACGAGAGATATTCCTAATGTTCCTGAAAAAGCACTTAGAAGCTTAGATGAAAATGGCATCATTCGTGTTGGTACTAAGGTTAAACCTGGTGATATTCTTGTAGGAAAGATAGCTCCTAAAAGCAAGGGGGAATTATCTCCTGAAGAAAAGTTGCTTCACGCAATATTTGGCAAGGCGGGTGAAGATGTTAAAAATATGTCATTAGAGGTGTCTCCTGGAGTAGAAGGAATAGTTATTGATACGCAATATTTTAGTCGACATTATGATTTGACGGAAAAACAAAAAGAAGAAGTGGAAAAAAGTGCTAAAAAAATAGAGAAAAATTTTAGCATTCAACTCATTACGATCCTTGAAGATAGTATTAAACCAATAGAAAAGTTATTAGGAAAAAGGCTTGTTCCTCGTCCCATAACTTATGGAGTAAGGGGTACTATTAAAAATTTAGCTGATTTGAGAGAGAAAATTAGAAGTACGCTTGATTCCATAGAGTTTAAGGATAAAAAGGGAAAACAATCTATAGAACTGAGGACAAATCAAATCCTTGCTAAATGTGAACAATTAGAAAGTGAAAAAGAGTTAAAGGTTAATAAAATAATGAGAGGAGATGATTTACCATCAGGTATATTAGAAATGGTAAGAATTCGTATAGCAACGAAACGTGAAATATCCATCGGTGATAAAATAGCCGGTCGACATGGTAATAAAGGAGTTGTTTCTCGTATTCTTCCGGAAGAAGATATGCCATTTTTACCTGACGGCACACCAATTGATATCTTACTTAATCCTTTAGGGGTTCCTTCTCGAATGAATGTTGGTCAGATTTTAGAAACTCATTTAGGTTGGGCGGCTCAAAAATTGAATATCAGGGTGATTTCTCCGATTTTCGATGGAGCATCTGAAGATAATATCACAGACCTTCTGCTTAAAGCAGGATTACCATCAGATGGTAAAATAACACTTTATGATGGTCGAACAGGTCAGTCATTTAAAGAAAAAATTACTGTTGGTTATGCTTACATTATGAAGTTACACCACTTAGTAGATGATAAAATTCATGTTCGTTCCACAGGTCCTTACTCTTTAATTACTCAGCAACCTTTGGGTGGTAAAGCAAGAGGCGGTGGTCAACGACTTGGAGAAATGGAGGTATGGGCTTTAGAAGCATATGGCGCCAGTCATTGTTTGCAGGAAATGCTTACAGTAAAAAGCGATGATGTAGATGGAAGAACAAAAATTTATGAATCTATTATTAAAGGCGAGAACTCTTTAGAACCTTCCATTCCGGTTTCTTTTGAGGTTTTAACTAATGAAATAAAAGGGTTGGGATTAAGTATGAAATTAGAAAAACAAAAATAATAACCGTATGGTTTATTCGACGTAAAAAATATGATAGAAACTCTTTACGAACAAGTTAACGATTACAACTCGATTACTATAAAATTAGCTTCATCAGAAGAAATAAAATCGTGGTCGTATGGCGAGGTAAAGAAGCCGGAAACCATTAATTATCGCACTTGGCGTCCTGAAAGAGATGGTCTTTTTTGTGAACGCATATTTGGGCCGGAAAAAGATTGGGAGTGTTTTTGCGGGAAATATAAGGGCATAAAATACAAGGGTATTATCTGTGATCGTTGTGGTGTAGAAATTACAGTCTCTCGGGTTAGACGTAAACGGATGGGGCATATAAATCTTGCAGCTCCACTTATTCATATATGGTTTTTTAAAGTGGTTTCTCCTCCTCTTGGTTCTATTCTTAACATGAAATTATCTGCTTTAGAACGTATTATTTATTATCAGGATTATGTGGTTACAGAGGTTAAGAATTCTAAGTGTCCTCTGAAAGTCGGACAGATTCTTAATAGCGAACAATTGAATGATTACAACATCAGATATAAAAACGAATTCCAGGCAGATATGGGTGGAAAAGCCATTAAAAAATTACTGGTTAATCTGGATATAAAAAGTATTTGTTCTGACTTGAAATCAAAATTAAATAAACTGTCATCTAATAGCCCAAAAGCCAGGGAAATATATAAAAGACTGCGATTATTTGAATTGTTTGCGGCATCAAACAATAAATTAGAGAATTTTGTTTTAGAAGTAGTTCCCGTTATTCCTCCTGATTTAAGGCCGTTAGTTCATTTGGAAAGTGGCAGTTTTGCCACATCTGATTTAAATGATATTTACCGTCGTTTAATCAATAGAAATAATCGGCTAAAAAAACTAATTGAGTTGAATGCTCCGGAAGTTATTATACGAAATGAAAAAAGAATGCTTCAACAGGCATTAGATTCTCTTTTTGATAATGACCGTTGTCGACGACCTGTTACAGGAAGCAACGGCCGTCCTCTAAAATCATTAGCTGATATGATTAAAGGGAAACAAGGCCGTTTCAGAGAAAATCTTCTTGGTAAGCGGGTAGATTATTCTGCTCGTTCTGTTATAGTGGTTGGTCCCGAATTGAAATTAAATGAATGCGGATTGCCCAAACGAATTGCTTTAGAATTATATCAACCATTTATTATTAAAAGATTAAAAGATGACGGACGGGTTGATACTATAAAAAGCGCTAAAAAGATGCTTGAACGACGCAGTGAAGAAGTTTGGGATATTTTAGATGATGTTATTAAAAACCATCCTGTTTTGCTTAACCGTGCTCCAACCCTGCACCGCATGGGTATTCAGGCATTTCAACCCGTTTTAGTTGAAGGTAATGCCATTACATTACATCCTTCAGTGTGTCCCGCGTTTAATGCTGATTTTGACGGAGACCAAATGGCTGTTCATTTACCCCTTTCCTGGGAAGCTCAGCTGGAAACAAACTTTTTAATGATGGCAACTCAAAACATACTTTCCCCGGCTCATGGTAACCCAATAATAAGTTGTACGCAGGATGTTATATTGGGTATTAATTATTTAATGTTAGAAACTCCGGAATTCCGTGAAAAAAAAGAATTATATCGGAAAAAAGAAAAATATTATGATGGTGTGGCGGAACCTATTATGAGTTATGATAATGGGAATATTTCCATTCATTCTCCTATTTATGTTAAAATATCATCAAAACAGGTTTTAACCAGGGCAGGAAAGGATACTCCGGTTCTGAATAATAAATATAAAACAACCTTAGGACGTTTAATATTTAATGATATTTTTCCCGAGGGGAACGATTATTATAATTACGAGATAGATAAAAAACTTCTTAATGAGATTATATATAAATACCATAAAAAATATGGTAATAATTTAACCGTAAAATTTCTCGATAGTATTAAAGAGTTGGGTTTTAAATGGATTTCTATTTCAGGACTTTCAATAGGTAAGGATGATATGAAAGTTCCTCCTGAAAAGGATGCTATTATTAAAGCGACTGAACAGGAAATCTTGAAAATAGAACAGAATTATCGCAAGGGTTTTGTAACCGATGGTGAAAGATACAATCAGATTATTGACTGCTGGACACATGCTCGCGAAAAAGTAGCAGAGGCAATGATTAGAGGATTAAAAGAAGATATTCGTGATAATAAATATTATCTGAATCCTATTTATTCTATGATGCATTCGGGTGCCCGTGGTAGTATCGACCAGATTCGACAATTAGCAGGAATGCGCGGATTAATGGCAAAACCGTCAGGAGAAATTATAGAAACGCCGATTAAAGCAAATTTCCGAGAAGGCTTAAATGTTTTAGAATATTTCAGTTCCACGCATGGAGCTCGTAAGGGATTAGCCGATACTGCTTTGAAAACATCCAGTGCCGGTTATCTTACCAGAAAATTAGTTGACGTATCACAAAATATGGTAATTTCTATGCTTGATTGCGGAACACTTAATGGAGTTACTAAGGCTATAATTTATCGGGGAGACCGGGTAGATGTTTCTTTAAGCCAGAATATTATCGGACGTATTGCTCGTGATAATATTGTTGATATTGTTACCGATGAAATATTAGTTAAAGAAAATGAACTGATAACTGATGATATTGCCAAAAAAATAGAGGGTTTAGGATTCCAAAAAGTCAGAGTCAGGTCGCCTTTAACTTGTGAGGCATCCCACGGGCTTTGTGCTTATTGTTATGGAATGGACTTATCTACAAGCAAGTTAGTAGAACTGGGTGTCCCGGCTGGAATTATTGCAGCCCAATCTATTGGAGAACCTGGTACTCAATTAACAATGAGAACATTCCATATTGGAGGAACTGCTTCACGAACTGTTGAAGAGGCGGCTATTATCGTCAAAAACCCGGGAACTGTTAAATTTAATAACAGTAAAATATTTACCAATACGAAAGATGAAATGGTTGTTATTAATCGTAATGCCGAAATAATTGTTTTGGATGCAAAAGAAAGAGAAATGGAAAGATATACTATTCCGGCAGGTTCTATTCTTCACTGCAAGGAAGGTCAGGGTGTTAAACCACGTCAAAAAGTAGCTTCTTGGGATCCTCATAATATTCCTATTTTAACCGAAAAAGCCGGTATTATTCGCTATGAGGATGTTATCAAGGGACAGACGATGAAAGAAGAAATAGACCCTCGTAGCGGTATTAAACGAAAGGTTATAATTGAACATAAAGGAGACCTCCATCCTCAAATCATAGTTGAAAATAATAAAGGAGAAATTCAGGCTGTCTATACAATTCCTGAAAAGGCTCATTTTGAAGTTGATGAAGGCGAAAAGGTAGAAAGCGGAACTCTAATTGCTAAGACTCCAAGAGAACTTTCATCTACTCAGGATATTACCGGTGGGTTACCTCGTGCTACTGAATTATTTGAAGCCAGACGACCTAAAAATCCTGCTGTTCTTGCTGAAATTGACGGTATTGTGGAATTTGGAGAGAAAAAGGCCGGGAAACGGAGTGTCATCGTGCATAATGAAGAAACCAGTATGAAAGTGGAGCACACGATTTTACCGGGTAGATATCTTAGAGTTCATCGTGGAGATGTCGTTAAAGCAGGTGACCCATTAGTTGATGGGCCTCAGGTTCTTGCTGATATGATGAGAATATCCGGAGTTGACGCCCTGCAAGAATATCTCCTTCATGAAATCCAAAATGTTTATCGTTCCCAAAATGTTTTCATTAATGATAAACATGTTGAAATTATTATTGCTCAAATGCTTCGTAGAGTAAAAGTAATAAAAAGCGGTGATACTACTTTTATCGCAGGAGGAATCGTAGATAAATTTAAATTCAAAGAGGAAAACCAGAAGGTTAGTAAAAAGGGAGATACTCCGGCGACAGCTAAGCCAATCTTGATTGGTATCTCTAAAGCAACTCTTCAATCAGATAGTTTTATGGCAGCCGCATCGTTCCAGGAAACAACTAAAGTTCTTACTGAAGCTGCCCTCTTTGGTAGAATCGATTTATTGCACGGTATTAAAGAAAATGTTATTATAGGTCGTATTATTCCGGCTGGAACCAGTTTCCCGGAATACATGAGTATAGAATTAAAAAATCTAAATAAGAAGTCTTCCCTGCCAACAGAAGAGAAGATTCTTAATTAGACAAACAAATTAACAATATATTAAAATATAAATATGCCTACTATACAACAACTAATTAAACGCAGAAGAAAAGTCTCTAAAACAAAATCAAAAACACCTGTTCTTAGTCAATGTCCTCAAAAACGTGGAATCTGCACGCAGGTTAAGACGATGACACCTAAGAAACCGAATTCAGCTTTACGGAAAATTGCCAGAGTGAGATTCTCTAACAACAAAGAAGCTACTGTCTATATTCCGGGTGAGGGGCATAATCTCCAGGAACATTCAATGGTATTGGTTCGCGGCGGCCGTGTCCGTGATTTACCTGGTGTCCGGTACCATATTATCCGTGGGATTTTGGATTGTGGCGGTGTAGAAGACCGTAAACAAAGCCGGTCTAAATACGGCGCTAAAAGACCTAAATAACTTAAATTAGTTCCCAACTTTTTCCGGAACTAATAAACTTATGAACTTGTGAACCTATCATAAATATGCCGAGAAAATATAAATCGTTAGATTATCTGTTAAAGCCTGACCCTAAATATAATGATAAACTCATAGGGCGTTTCATTAACAATATCATGTCCCAGGGCAAAAAATCAACGGCTCAAAAAGTATTATACGATGCGCTGGAAATACTGGAAAAAAAAGTACCCGATGCTAATTTGATAGACACATTTAATAAAATCATTAATAACGTAAAACCAATAATGGAAGTCCGGTCTAAGCGGATTGGCGGCGCTACTTATCAGGTGCCTACCGAAGTCCCTGAAAAACGCCAGGTCAGGCTGGCAATAAAATGGATAATAGAAGCAGCCCGTAAAAAGAAAGGTAAACCTTTTCATTTGAAACTGTCTGATGAACTTTTAGCCGCCTATAATAATGAAGGCGATGCTATTTTAAAAAGACAAAATGTTCATAAAATGGCAGAGGCTAATAAAGCTTTTGCTCATTTTGGTATTCGTCGACCATCTCGTTAATCCTGCACATCAATGACAGGGTTCACCTATGAAGCATTTTCGTAACATCGGTATTATTGCACATATTGACGCTGGTAAAACCACTTTGACAGAGAGAATCCTTTATTATACCGGCAAGGAATATACTATAGGCGAAGTTGATGAAGGCACTGCCACAATGGACTGGATGGAAGAAGAACAAAAACGGGGTATCACTATTACCAGTGCCGCAACTACTACTTACTGGAAAGCCAAAATACTCTCTCAATCTAAATCTGATGTAGAATACCGTTTTAATATTATTGATACGCCCGGTCATGTTGATTTCACGGCCGAGGTAGAACGCTCTTTGAGGGTGCTTGATGGCGCCATCGGTGTCTTTTGCGGAGTCGGCGGCGTGGAAGCGCAATCAGAAACCGTCTGGCATCAGGCTAACCGTTATCATATCCCCCGCCTGGCTTTTATCAATAAACTTGACCGTATCGGCTCTGATTTC
>JAZDFP010000289.1:0-8249 GCA_043807745.1 Planctomycetota bacterium | reverse complement strand
TATCGGCAGTCTGAACGAACAATATAGTCTTGTTGAAAATGGCAAGTATATCTCTTCTTTCCCTGATGACTATACCTATGCCCCGCTGGCTCATCTATTCCTGACCCAGCATCCTAAACCTCAGGATATTCTATTAATCGGCGGCGGCATTGAAGGTCTGATAAAAGAGATGCTCAACTATCCGCTCAAAAATCTTCATTATGTCCAACTTGACCCCAAAATAATAGAAATTGAGAGCGAATACCTGCCTGCTGAAGACCTGCGATTACTCAGGGCAGATAAAAGATTACAGATACATTATATTGATGGAAGGCTATTCATTAAGACGCCTGCCCCGTTAGAAAGAACCATAATTGAAAACAAAGATAAACATATTAGTTCTCACCCCGACCGAGAACTTTCTAACGGGCTGAGAAGCCTAGAAAACTTGCTACTGCATCCTGATAAATTTGACATTATTATCATCAACCTGCCCGACCCATCAACCGCAATGATAAATCGTTTCTATACCATAGATTTCTTCAAGGAAGCGAAATTACGTCTGAATAAAGGCGGAGTTATGATTACCAGAGTTTCATCAGCCGTTAATTATTTCAGTGAAACGGTCGGCAATTATACCGGTTCAGTATATGATACCCTCACTTCTGTTTTCAAGTATGTGCTGGTTACGCCCGGGACTGATGCATATTTCTTCGCCTCTGATGAACCTGATACCGTTACTTTTAACATCAGCACTCTTGACCAACGATACCGTTCTATTGACATTGAATCCAAATATTTCATCTCACCGGCTTCTTTTGAAATGATGCTGCCTGAATGGCAAATAAAATTTACCGAGCAATCCCTTAAAAAGGCAAGGAAACATTATTTAAATACAGACTTACAGCCGATTACCTATTTCTTTAATCTGATACTCTGGGATAAGATTACCCGTAAAGACTCATCAGCAACAACATTCCTCCAGATGCTCTCCGGAATTAAATTCTATTGGATTATTATATTACTCCTTGTCCTTTTCATTGTTAGACTTATTTTATCCCGCTTAAGCGGGATTACTCAGCTGACTCAAGCAAGTCTCCGAAAATCCAATTCTCTTATTTCCATCTTTGTTATCGGGCTATCAGGATTGTCTTTAGAACTTATAAGCATCATCATTTTCCAGAATGTTTATGGCTATCTCTATCAGTATATCGGATTTATGGTGGCATTATTTATGGCTGGTTTAGCCATCGGTGGATATTTGTCTAATATTTATAATGAAGTCAAGCCCGACCACATTGTAGCCGTCCCGCTTCGGCGGGGCGTATTTACTAATTTACGCACCCTAAAGGGTGCGGCTACACCTTTCAATCAGATGATAATTATTCACTCCCTGATATTTATGATATCAATATTCATATCTTACATCCTACCACTGTGTTCACTATACATAATCATATTCATTCTAATCGTCTTTACCGGAATGATTACCGGAATGGCTTATCCGGTCATAAGCCGAATATACCTTAAATCTGGTGCTGATATAGGTAAAACAGCCGGGCTGATTGACAGTTTTGACCATTTAGGCGCCTGTTTAGGTGCAGGACTGATAGGCGTGTTCTTTATCCCGATATTCGGAATAGGCAACACCTGCATATTCATCGCACTGATTAATTTATTAGCAATTATTCTGATTGTGATGCCAAAGGCACATCCGCCTCTGGCGGACAATTCCTAACCACAGATACTTTTATTCCCATCAAGAAAAATAGCCACAGATTACACGGATTTAATCGGTGAAATCTGTGGCTTATTTCTTCGCAATTCAGTTATTGACAACGTATAGTAATTTATGTAATATACCAATATGAAAAAGGCAATTACCCTATTTATACTTACCCTTTTGATATTAACATCCTTCGCTTGCTCTAAAGAGAAAGATAAACCAATATACACTAACCATCAGACGGCAAGAAAAATATCTGACCTCAAGGATAACAGTCCTAAAACCATTTCTTCATCTAATACAACCCAATTAGAGCCATCTTCTGGAAAACCTATTTCTTCTACAGGTATAAGCATTACTGATATGGTAGAACAGTGGAAGATAAAATATTCTGACTTATTTAAGGAGTTACCGGGACTTGAAGCACTTATAAAAAGTTCTGATAATAAAGATAAGTTAAAAGCAGTAGATATAATATCAAGTAGTCGTTTTCTGAAAACATCTATTGAGATTATAACATATTTAATGGTCTGTGTAAGCGAGCCTAGTAATAAGTCAGGCAGTCCTTTTTTTCCATACTGTCCACACGTACAACTTAAGGTTCTTCAGGAGAACAGGGATGCCGTGATTCCAGAACTGATTAAATTACTTCGTCATCCGGAAGTAAATATGAGGGCAAACGCAATTAATGTGAGTATTTCCCTGGGCGCCACTGAAACGATACCGGAAATCATCAAATTAGTATCGGACACTGACAACGGCATCCGTTATTTTGCCATTGCCACCCTGGGCCATTGGTTACCGTCAAAAGATGCCATACCGGAACTGATAAAAGTCCTGTCCGGGGAAGACAATTGGGCGAAATGTCTGGCAGTTGAAACACTGACTAATTTAGGAGCCCGCGAAGCTATTCCGCAAGTAATAAAACAGTTATGGACTCCTGATGCCCGTTTCACAGCATTGGATTTCATTAAGTATCTGGACGTTAAAGAAGCATTGCCGGAAATAATAAAGATGCTGTCCGACCCGGATAAAATAACGCGTGATTTGACCGTGCCGGTATTTCGTTCAATTGCAACTAGTGACACTATACCGAATATTATCAAATCATTATCAGACCCTGATGCACTGACGAGAAAATATGCCGTACAGGCGCTGGGTGAATTAGGCGTTAAAGAAGCCCTGCCGGAAATTATCAGGTTATTGGCTGATTCTGATGCAGAGGTCCGTAAAGGCGCAATCTACGCATTAGAAAAACTCCAAGCCAAGGAAAACATATCAGATATCGTCACATTATTGGCAGATACTGATGCAAAGGTTCGTGCGCAAATAGTCACATCGCTATACCAAATGTTGGGGAAAGATGCAATGGCGTACATTATACCTCTAATTTCAGACCAGAATTGCGGCGTGCGCAAATCAGCGATGAATATTGTTTTTGAGCACCAAATCCAGCATAAATTAAGTTCATCCGAGATAAAAGATGCCACACCGCAAATCATTAAGTTGCTATCCGAACCGGATAGGGAAGTCCGCTGGCAGGCCGTAGAAACCCTCTCGGACTTTAATGCCACGGAAGCAGCACCAGAACTGATGAAGCTATTTTCTGACTCTGATATGGAGATAAGAACCCTATCAATTATGGTTGTTGCCAATATGCAATATAAAGAAGCAATACCGGAGATGCGCAAACTACTCGCTGATTCTGATGCGGAGTTACGCTGGCACGCTATCTGGGCACTTGGTATTTTGAACGACAATGATTCTATCCCAACAATACGAACATACCTGACGGATAAGGATAAAAGGACAAGAGAAAGGACTATTGACGCATTATGTAAGTTAGAAGATAAGAAATTTATACCTGATTTGATACAATTGCTTTCTGAGGCAGACCCGGAAGTGCGCAATCAGGCCATTATAAATCTCGGCAAATTACAAGCTCAAGAGTCAATACCTAATTTAATTGGAATGCTATCAGATAAGGGAATAGTTCCGACTATGTGGATTGGCGGATTACGGAGTCGGTACAATAAAGATGACCAGGTTCGTTATTCGGCAATTTCTGTCCTTGGTGATTTGCAAGCCAAAGAAGCCATACCGCATTTAATTATGCTTTTATCAGATTCTGATGAAACAGTGCGTAGGTTAACAATTTCTGCACTAAGTAAATTACAAGCCGAAGAATCCCTTCCGAAAATAAGAAAACTGATGTCAGATAGCGATTTTAATGTGCAGATAGAAGCAATCAAGACCATGGCCAAGTTCCAGGTAAAAGAATCCATTCCTGAAATAATAAGCCTATTATCAACACCTAATCAGTATGTGATAGTGGCCGCGGTTGATGCTATTGGAGACTTAAAAGCCGTTGAAGCAATACCACAAATTACTAAATTATTTTCACATCATATCCCATCCATAAGTGATGCGACAGAAAGAACCCTGAAGATACTAGGCGTAGCGGATGAGGAAATCCAAAAGGCGAAGGATAGGAAATAGTTTCAGTACACAGATTTATTAGGCGGTGACATCGCCTCACAACGATATTCGGAATAAACAACACCTGTCTATTCATCGCACTGATTAATTTATTGGTAATTATTATGATTATAATTCGGCACGGACCAATGACCAAACCATAGATTTTCTAATGCCTTATTTACTTAACTTGGAGAGCATGGTTTATTAAAAATCAATCTATTAACGAACGCTACAGGAACGAAAAACAGACATTATGGGTAATATAAAATTATTAGCGGATTATTACGGTCGTAGGGCACAAGAGTATGAACAAATTTACAATAGAGATGACCCTATCCGGCAGAAAGAGCAAAACGATATTGCTACGGCAATGAAAAAACTCTTAGCCAAAAAACGAGTTCTTGAAATTGCCTGTGGCACAGGTTATTGGACCAAATTTATTGTTGAAGTTGTTGATTATGTTGTTGCTATGGATATATCCGATGATATGCTTGCCATTGCCCGTCAAAAAGGACTACCGTCTTACAGAGTCGAATTCTGCCAGGGAAACGCTTATGACTTAGACCCTATAAAAGTAATATTTAATGGTGGCGTTGCTAATTTCTGGTTGTCGCATATTCCTAAAGCACGAATAGATGAATTCTTGAAAGGATTCCATAAAAAACTTAGTTCAGGAGCCATTGTATTTATGGCTGATAATGTCTATGTACCCAAGGTAGGAGGAGAGTTAATTAAACGACCGGACAGTAAAGATACATTTAAACTACGAGAACTTACCGATGGCTCAAAATATGAAGTACTTAAAAACTACTATGATGAAGAGCAATTATCTTACATCTTCTCACCGCATGGGCGTGATGTAAAAATTAATATCGGAAAATGTTTCTGGTGGCTAAGTTATTTGGTTAAATAAATGACTGGAACTAAAGACATTTCCTCTATGGTAACTGTCAGAAACCTTAAAAGAGAATCTGCCTGTGGCAAGGCAGGTCCGTCAGGTTTGACATGACGGATTCCGGAGCAGATAAAAATTAGAAAGGAGTTATTATGGGAACAGGGCATCAACATCGTATCTGCACTTTTGATGAAGCAGAGAAAGCCATCAAGGCACATAAGCATATTTATGTTAACGATTGTGGTTGCAGAAAACCAGCCAAAGAAGGTAAGACGCCATACAAGTATTGTGGACATCCGATTGAGACTTGCATGGGTTTTCGTAAACCCAATGCTAAGAATGCTGAACAATGGAAATATAAGGAAATTACTCGGAAACAGGCTTTAGCAAGGTTTGAGGACTGGAAAAAACAGGGTAACTTCTTTAGATTTATGGAAGATGCCAACTGGATATGTTTTTGCTGCGAATGCGGTTGTGGGTGGCTACGTGATAAAAAAGGGAAAAAAGTAGAAGACACCTGTGATAAAAGTCCCTATATTGAAAAAACAGATTCGGATAAATGTACTATTTGCGGCACTTGTATTGATGTCTGCGCCCACCATGCTCGCACCATAAAAAGTGATAAAATGGTTGTATCTTCTAAGAAATGCTATGGTTGTTCTGCCTGTGAATATATTTGTCCTGAAAAGGCGATTAAAATGGAATTTAGGAAGAAGTAACGAATAAGGATAATTCCGAATAAATATTATGCCCACAATTCCTACTCATGCATTTTTAGGTTATGCCATAACAAGTCCATGGAGAAGGCAATTAGAGGATAAAAAGAGTAAATGGACGCTGACAATTCTATCCCTCGCACTTCCGGTCATTCCTGATTTGGATGCGATGTTTATGCGATGGATACCTTACAGGCATCCTTTGGGTCATCGGGGCTTGAGTCATTCACTGCTCTTTGCCTTTCTGATTGCCCTGGTCTCAGTGCTCTTAGTGCCTCGGCTGAGACGAATATTCCCGGGTAAAGCAATCGGTTTATTCCTGCTATTATTTTTTATTACTGCCTTACACGGCGTATTGGATGCCTTTACTGATGGCGGAGAGGGGATTGGGTTTTTTATCCCCTTTGAGAACTCCAGATACTTTTTCCCAATTTCGCCGATACCGGTTGCTCCTTTAGGTATAACAGGAATGTTTAGTATTTACTGGGTAATATCCTGTTTTATAGCAGAATTTTTATTGCTTTGGACAATCGGAGCCGGGATAATGGTTGCTACGATTAAGAAATTCAGATATCGCTGGATTGTCTCTGCCGTATTGGTTCTGATTGGGGTTTTAGTTTGGATTGGGCAGTCTATCTGAGCCCCGATTAGAGATAATATCTATTTGTATATATGAAAAAGAAGATATTGATGGCTCTTGACAGAAACAGAGTTTTCCCTATAGTTAGACAAGTTCACTACACGTTCCGGGTTCCCACAGGGAACCCAGTGGGTTCTCGCTCTGCCCTTCGGGGTTCTTCTCGTCCAGAAACCTCTCTGGGTCGTGGGAAGAACCCGTCAGGATTCGTAGAGAGGGTTTTTCAACGGTCTCAATTTTAACCTTATGACTTATAATAAGATATATTATCTAATACTAATAATTATTATCGCATTGGTTTCTTGGTTAGTGACAGATTTTGTTCAAAATAGGAATAGGATACAGGTAGATAATGTTCTGTTTGGCATAGGTCAATCAAATCCTTCTGATAAATCTGTAATGGTTTTTCCTCTACCTATTTTACCTCAGAAGGATTGGAATATTATGTGGGGTTCTAAAACAGAAGTTAAGGCACCTCCACCAACAACTTCACTTAAACCTAATTTTATTCTTACCGGAACTCTTATTGAACCAACATCTCCTAAAGCATTTATTCTAATCCCAAAAAACAACGAGGAAAAAGTTTGTAAGATTGGTGATAAAATAGATGATTGGAAAGTCATAGAGATTATTTCAGATGAAGTAAAATTAAAGAATAGTCATTCGGAAATAATATCTCTCCATACCTTAGGTTCAGATACCACCGACGATGTGCCGGCCGTTGATGACTATTGCTGGGTGGCAAATGCTAATTCAGATAATGTCACCCGTATCCAGAAATCAGATTTAAGCACGACCACGATTGCGGTGGGAACTGGCCCCCGTGGAGCTACGGTGGATGAGACCTGTTGCTGGGTGACAAATATTAATTCTGCTAATGTCACCCGTATCCGGAAATCAGATTTAAGCACGACCACGATTGCGGCGGGAACTCACCCCTTTGGAGTTGCGGTAGACGGGACCTGTTGTTGGGTGGCAAATTTGGGTTCTGCTAATGTCACCCGCATCCAGAAATCAGATTTAAGCACGACCATGATTGCGGTGGGAGATAGCCCCAGGGGAATCGCAGTGGATGGGACCTATTGCTGGGTGGCAAATGGTTCTAATAATGTCACCCGTATCCAGAAATCAGATTTAAGCACGACCACGGTTGCGGTGGGAGCTAACCCCGATGGAGTCGCGGTGGATGAAACCTATTGCTGGGTGGCAAATTGGGGTTCTGATAATGTCACCCGGATTCTGAAATCAGATTTAAGCACAGCCACGATTGCGGTGGGAAGTAGCCCCTATGGAGTCGCGGTAGATGAAACCTATTGCTGGGTGGCAAATTGGAATTCTGGTAATGTTACCCGCATCCTAAAATCAGATTTAACCACAACCACGATTGCGATGGGAAGTAGCCCCGCTGGAGTCGCGGTAGATTGGATCTATTGCTGGGTGACAAATTATGGTTCTAATAATGTTACCCGCATTGTGAAGTCCACTTTAGCCACGACCAATATTGCGGTAGGAAGTGGCCCCTATCCGCTGGGCGATATGAGCAGTTATGCATACGA
The DNA here is from genome assembly GCA_043807745.1 of Planctomycetota bacterium. Taxonomy (GTDB): domain Bacteria; phylum Planctomycetota; class MHYJ01; order JACQXL01; family JACQXL01; genus JAZDFP01. Next base: position 259 of record JAZDFP010000289.1, on the reverse strand, counting down.
TAATTACTCAAGAGTACCATAAGTCCGTAGAGACGAGGTTACCTCTCCACTACTTATGCTCTAAGTCCCCACACCAAATACGGGGGCTATGCCTATTGGCGCCATTAGCCCAGTGGGTCGGCGCCAGATAATTATTCCCGTTAACCACAGATTATTTATCCTGTAAGGACACAGATTATATTCTTTGTGCTCCGATGCTCACGATACGGTCCGATGACTCCGTATGAGTCCGGAGTATACGGACTCCATCGGAGAGCAC
>JAZDFP010000288.1:0-4355 GCA_043807745.1 Planctomycetota bacterium | reverse complement strand
AAGCCGTTTTTTGAGCGCCATAAGGGCGCCATGGTGCTTCGGCGCCATAAGTTGCAAAAGGGACTACCTTATATAGTCGCCAAGTGGGCGATGTCTCTGGACGGTAAATTAGCCACAAAAACAGGCGATTCCAAATGGATTACCTCAGAAAAATCTCGCAACTATGCCAGGGGAATAAGGGCGAAAATGAACGGCGTGATGGTCGGCATCGGAACGGTCCTGAAAGATAATCCGCGGCTACTGCCAAATACGAAACCACAGATGAACACAGATGAACACAGAAAGAACCCGATAAGAATTATTTTAGATAGTAATGCAAGGTTGCCTTTGACTTCAAATCTTGTCAGAACTTTAGATAAGGGAGATATTTATCTGATGGTTTCTTCTCGTGCACCACAGAGAAAGGTGCGTTTGCTGGAACAGAAAGGGGTGCGGATTTTCAAAGTGCCATCACGTAAGGGAAGATTAGAGTTTATGACTATGCTGAAAATACTTGCCAAGAACGGCGTAAATAAAATAATGATAGAAGGCGGCGGAGAGGTTTTGGGCAGTGCCTTTGACCATAAAGTAGTTGATGAGGTTTATGCCTTTATTGCCCCGAAGATAATCGGCGGAAGGGATGCCAAAAAACCAGCAGAGAAAAACGGTATTAACAAAATCAAGGATGCCCTGCAACTGAAAAATATAACTGTTAAATATCTGAACCCGGATATATTAATTCACGGGTATGTTCATAATATAAGGAATATAGAGGAAAAGAAATCGTATGCCTTTTATTCTTAGACAATCTTTCACATTAATTCTTATCTTCATCTTGTATTTATTTTCCGCGTGTAATTCATACACATCGGTTGTTGAAACAAATAAAGAATTTAATCTTGATGATAATGCAATTAAGAATTTCTATAAGATGCACAAAAAAGACCTCATCATACCTGCTTCAGTGGAATATAAACGCTTGCAAATCTATTATCCCTGGCGTGATGAAGAAGCTCAGATAAAACTAGATACAAAGGTAAAAGACTTTGTCAGGGAATGGAAGAATGACCTAACCGAATTACAGGAAGAATTAAGAAGACAAGACATATCTTGTTCGCTTTTTACAGATGTCTTTTATTATCTGGATAAACAGACAGATAAAGAAGCAGTGTTCGGAGAAACATTAACCAAAATATCTGTGGGTATTCCTACGATAATATCCTGCTCTTTACCCTTTGATGAGTTTCCCGGTTTAACTGTTATTTGTATTCTCAAGAAAACAGAGCCTAAGGAACTACCTTTCAGCGAACTTACAGACCGTATCTATACAATCCTTGCTACATATTCCGAATCTGACTTAAAAATCTGGGATAATAACATGCCTGAAATTTTACAGATTTATTGGAATATACAAAATAAAACTGAAGATATTAACAAAGCATTTATTTCAGAAAGGAAAGATATTGAGGGTAAAATTGATGAGGCAGTAAAGCGTAACGATTGGGAACAGGTGACAAAATTGGGCGATAAGATTTTAGAAACAGAATGGAAAGGGGGTTATGATTGGATATATTTTCGTATAGGCAAGGCATTCTATGAAACAAAGCAATATAAAAAGGCAGCGATTGCATATCACCGGGGAAGTGTTGGCTCTGACTGTGGTAATTGTACCGCGGAGCGTATGAATACCAAATATTCGGGGTTAGCCAAAACATATGAGGCAATAGGAGATATTCACGCCTGTATAAAGTATTCAATCCTTCCAGAGCTTTCAGATGATTTCGATTCGCTTTTTGGTTCCCCTTCTGATGCTGAGAAATTTATTGAAAAATATAAAGTGAATATGGAACGCATTATTGCTGGCGCCAGAATAATTGTTTCTCATAAGGACTTTAATTTTCCTCCTCCCGAATGGTTAAGATATTTCCATCGTAAAGGGAAGTATCCCATTACAAAGAAAGAGAATAAGCGTGACTCGGTTTTATCAGGACTCATCTGGCTGGCAAAACATCAGAATCCCGACGGTTCCTGGGGCGCTAAGTCATTCCAGAATCAATGCCGCGTTGCCAGATGTTCAGGCAAAGGTGATGAACGATATAATATTGGTCTGACCGGATTATCAATGATTGCCTTCACAGGCGCCGGTTATACTAATAGTTCACGAGATACATACGAAGGCATCTGTTTTGGTGATGTCGTTCGTAAAGGCGCACTCTATCTTACCGGTATCCAACTTTCTGATGGCAGTTTTGGCGGTGTCAAAGAGGATAAATTTATGTATAATCAAGCTCTGGCTACATATGCTATGGCTGACCTTTATGTTTTAACTATGGATAATCCAGCCGGTGTTATTTTTAAAGAGCCTGTAGAAAAAGCGGTAGAATATCTTTTAGATGCTCAAAATCCAGGAAAGGGATGGGGTTATCAACCACAAGATGGCAAGAGCGATTCCCTTGTTACCGGATGGGTTATTTTCGCATTAAAAACTGCCGATAAAGGCGGTATCCCTTTTTCATTTAATGTATATGATAGCATTAAGTCATTTTTTAATAATGTTACAGATAAATCATCTGGTAAGGTTGGCTATACCGAGCCAAATGATATTACTCATCTTTCACAACAATCTACGCTATTACCTACCGCTATCGGGATAAATGTTCGTATATTCATAGATAAAAATACTAATGACCCATTAATAAAACTCGGAGTTAATCAACTTATCTCAAATCTGCCTGTCTGGGATGTTTCCAAACCAGATATGATTGATTACAATTATTGGTTTTTTGCTTCATATTCTTTACAGCAATATAATGGACCAACTGGACAGGTTTGGGATACCTGGAGTGAGAAAATAAAAGATGTCCTGATGAAAAATCAGCGCACAAATGCCGATGGTTGTGCCAATGGAAGTTGGGACCGGATTGACCAATGGGGTCAAGAAGGTGGCAGGGTTTATTCTACGGCTATTAATGTTTTAACATTAGAAGTCTATTATCGTCTCGGTATACTCAGGTTGATGAATCGATAAATTAATTGGAGACGGGAAACAGACTATAAATTTTCTGTCTCTTTATTCAGTAATATGAAAACAATAAATCTCGCTGTCCTGTTATCGGGTTCGGGTAGAACGCTCCAAAACTTTATTGACTTAATCGGTCAGGGCAAACTTCCTGCAACTATTCAAGTGGTTGTTTCCAGTAAAAAGGATGTTTATGGATTAGAAAGGGCTAATAAATATAATATCCCTAACTATGTGGTTGAACGAAAACAATATTCCTCAACCGAAGAATTCAGCCGGGCAATCAATAATGTTTTGAAGAAATATCCGATAGATTTAATCACTATGGCAGGCTTTCTTAATCTTTACCTAATCCCGCCTGAATACCAGGGTAAGATAATGAATATCCACCCGGCGCTGTTGCCTGATTTCGGCGGAAAGGGTTTTTATACGGATAAGGTTCATCAGGCGGTTTTGGATTCAAAAGTAAAATTCTCCGGTTGCACGGTCCATTTTGCTGATAATACATATGATACCGGCGCCATAATCCTGCAAAAGAAAGTGCCTGTATTAGAAAATGACACTGCGCACACATTAGCCGACCGGGTCTTCCAAGCCGAATTAGAGGCGTATCCGGAGGCGATTCGACTATTTGCTGAAGGGAAATTACAGCATCTGATAACTAAAACATCGTAACCACAGATTAACACGGATAGACACAGATAATTTAATATGAAAAAAGAATGTTCTAATAACAAAACAAATATATCGTATTGTAATTGTTCTTACAGCGGTTGTTCAAGAAAAGGTTTCTGCTGTGAGTGCCTGCATTATCACAGGCAGAATAACGAGTTGCCTGCCTGTTTCTTTCCGAACGATGTAGAAAAAACATATGACCGTTCTATTGAACGGTTTATTGAAACTAAAAAAAGATAGGATTTATTATGTTAAATGCATTATTTTCACCCAAATCCATTGCCGTAATTGGCGCCTCAAACAGACCTTTAACTATCGGCTATCGTATTACCCAGAATCTTAAGGATATCGGATTTAAAGGACCGATTTATCCAGTCAATCCCAAAGACCCTGAAATAAACGGACTCAAGGCTTATCCTTCTATTACTATTGTGCCTGCTGATGTTGACCTGGCGCATATCGTTGTAAAAAATACTTTTGTACCACAGGTTATGGAGGACTGTGGTAAAAAGGGCGTTAAGGCAGTTATCATCAATACAGCCGGTTTTAAGGAAATCGGCGGTGACGGAATTCAACTGGAAAAACAGGTGGTTGAAATAGGCAAAAAATATAATATCCGCATCTTTGGTCCCAATTGCCAAGGAGTAATGAATACCGACCACATTAACCCCGTATATGCCAA
>JAZDFP010000287.1:0-3412 GCA_043807745.1 Planctomycetota bacterium | reverse complement strand
CGTGTCTCGCGAGCAAAGACAACTCCTTATTAGGACCAAATCCATAACAGGACATCCGATTCAGGTAGAACTGTTTCGGGTCAAGGTTAGCAGCCTGTAGTGTGGCCGCCCAGGAGCCAAAAAAACGCTTCCCATATGAATATAAAGAAGAATCACTTTTACGAAAACTGCCGGGGTTCAACGGTAGTCCCTGACGATATCTTTCTTTGATTTCCTGGATAACTTTTTCCGTCGTCCAGATAGGGTGATGGCAAATTGCTTTATAATCTAACCCCGCTACTTTTATCGCCTTACGATAGGAACCAAATCTACTACGACACCCTCTATAAAGAGACAGATTTTCCAGGATAACCGTCGTCGGATTAATCTTCTTACCTTTTTTCACCCGTTCTTTAATTGCTTGAACGATACCTTCTGCTGTCCATTTACCCCAAAAATAAGGTGGCCAGGCTACGCCTAACTTTTCCGCTCTGGTTTTCGGGTCAGGGAAATATGTCTTTACCTGCTCTCTTAAATTACCCCACGTCTTGGATTTATAAGGAAGGCTTGAAGGAGGATATCTTTTAAGCCATTCATGCACCGCCGTGATTAGTTTTTCTGCAGTCCACCTATGGTGCGGTGCGAGAAATTTATTAGGATTGAGCCCGGCCAACCGAATGGCTTTACGCCAATTACCAAACCGGTTTTTTGCCGCCCAATATAACGCCGAGTTATCTCTCAACATCGCTCCTGTGCCCAGCGCGAGATTACTTTTAACTCTTTCCCTAATTCCCTGAATAACTTTTTTGGTGGACCATTTCGGAGGTGCACCCGGCTTCTTTCCGGACTTGATAACTTTTAGTTGTTTCATAATTAATTGTCTATCCTCCTATAAAGGCATAGTAAAATCAAGGTAAATAATTTAACGGATTTACAGGGATTCCATTTTTAAACAGTCTAAAATGAAGTTGTGGTTGTGTTGCACGACCGGTCTTACCAGCCTTAGCAACAATATCTCCTTGTTTTACTATCTGGTCTATCTTGACTAAATTTTCAGAATTATATGCATAGATAGAAATGAATCCATCTGAATGCTTGATAGTAATCGTTTTGCCATAACCGGTCACATTATCAGAAACAAATGTAACAATACCACTTTTGGTTGCCTTAACAGGTTGTCCTTCATACGCCTTAATATTTATTCCTTCAATTCCTTCGTTTACTAAAATTGCACCCTGCAATGGCCAGATAAAACCTAATTCTGAGACTATAGATTCTAAAGGAATACTATTTTTACCTGCTGTGCCTTGAAGAATCGCCTTGATTTCTTTATCTAAGCGTACTTCTTCGTCAGGCGGTAATCGTAAAGAAGTGCTACTGCATCCTGTATATAGCAACGACAATAGAATAAAAAAGATAATAAACAGTTGATTCCCTGAAATTTTTAGCATATATTATTCGGACTTTTTCAATCCCAGTGTCTCCATAAAAGTGTCAATTCGTGCCATGGTACGTGTCTCATCGAATTCCCGTTCATCACCCATATTGCCTTCAAAAGTCATCACAGGGAAACCTGCTTTTTGGATGGCAAGCCTATTCTCAGCTATACCTAAACTTAAGCCTTCGCAACCGCGGTTATAATGTAACATCACGCCGTTAAGTTTCCATTCATGGGCAATCCTTACCATCATATCGCTTTTCAATTGTGGCGAATAGAAATGTTGCCATTCCGGTTTGGCCAGATTCCATTCGGTAAGTACCCTCAACGCCTGCTCACGGGTTTTTATCTTAATGCCCTTTTGCTGTGGTGTTGTTTTAGGTCCCCAGGTACCGTCCGGTTTAACCTCCCAGAGCCCGATAAGCCCGAATGTATAAAGCGACCCGATTGAAACACATCCGAATTTTTCCAGATAACGGAAAACCTTGAGGAATGCCCAAGGCGGTTGTGTATCACTCATAACCCGACACTGCTCATTAGGAATCGCTGCAATTCCTCTTTTAACGCGGTCTTTAACTTCGTCTCGCAATTCCTCATAAAAATCGGCAACTATTTTATGATGCTTCATCAGAGTGCCGAGTACATATAAAGAATACATCGTTTTCTCATCAAGCGGAGCAGGTACAGTTTTATTATAAACACATATCTCGGCCCAGGTAGATGTTGCACGACACTCGTTGTAAACTGCTTCTATTAATTTCTGGTCGTTATATTTCCTCTTGGTAACTTTTTCCAACCATTCGATACCATCCAACATCTGCCCTACGATATAATCAACCCTGTTTTTATTAACTTCTCCATCCGGTCCGACTGCCACGTCAATCAAGTATAGCGGCACCTTACCGCCTTCTAACTCATTGGCCACCTGGTACCATTTAGAATGACTGCAACAGATATGGTCCTGCCACATAAAATCAGGTTTTGGGAAAGGTCCGCCAAAAAGATATTTATCAATGATAATAGAACCCCAGTAGCTGCGCATATATGAGCACAAATCTCTGGCATAGCCCTTTTTCTCTGTGGCTTCCTGGCATTCCAAAGCAAACTCTTTATTCCATGCAATGGAAGCCCCGTAAGGTTCTCCGGTTAAGCAATACACATCGTCACCCAGACCTGCCGGAATGGCTCCGAAAGACCATGCACCCCCGGCCCACCTCAAACCGCCTTTTTCTTTAGCTGTTCCATAATCACGATAATAATTATCTCGAATCTCTTTTGCCTTATTCCAACATTTTAATTGTTCGGTAGGATATTTTTGTGTCATAAAACTTCTCCTTAAAATAATGCTTCTTCTGTCATCATTTCCAAAAACGCCTCTACTCTGGTCTTAAACGGTCCTATCGGAACGGTTACATCAAATTCCAGGAATAGAGTCGGGATATTGTTTTCCTTAAACATTTTAATAATTACCGGAATATCCAATTCATGCGGGTCGCAGAATTTCTGCTGGATGATAATCGCGCCCCGAATATTATAATCTTTGGATAATTTCAATAGATGAGACAACCTGCTTCTCTGGGGCCAGTCTTTACTCGGACAAGCCGGCCGGTCAATATAACGGTCGGCTATTGCCTGTAATCTATCATTTGCAGGCACCACCTCATTCCAGAAATAACGCGAACCGGTGCAATGGTCGTCGACCACAATCGTTGCACCAACCGATTCAACCATCTTGATGAATTCGGTATCATCATCCTCGCTACCGATAATCATCAATCTCGAACCGGTATCTCGTTCTGATTTACGCTGCGGTAATTTCTTAAGAACTTCTTCCAGCATCCGGCTGTGTTCTATTTTATCAATCATCTGATTGGAAACCGCTGCATACATTGCCTCCAAACCTGTTAACGGCGGATTATCAGATTTCCTTGTCTCATATAACTTTCTCATCAAACGACGGCTTTGATTCATTATTTCTATACCTTTATCCAAATC
>JAZDFP010000286.1:0-4484 GCA_043807745.1 Planctomycetota bacterium | reverse complement strand
GCGGGTAAGTTATTCATAGAAAAATAGGGGGTTAATTCTACTTCAGTATCGCTTATTAATGCTGTTGAAGTAATAATGATATGGCAACGTGGAAGGAGTTCACCTTTTTCATTGGTATCCTCCGTGGTATTGATGTCATTGTTTACATCCTTAAAGATAGTTTTTTTGTTCTGGTTTTTACGGTTGAGAATACCTTTTGCCTGGGGATTTGAATTGGAGGTATTAACTGTCTCGCTTTGGTTAGTATGTCCGTCTTTTTCTATGATAACATCAACTGTTACATTATTATCAATATCACCAAGTTCATAAGAGCCGTCTGAATTGGTGGTGGTTTGTTCTTGCTTCGCAGGAGATTTATTAATGCTTTTAGTTCCTTCCCACTGGGCGGTAACCATGGCGCCGCCAAGGGGTGCAATGGTATTTTCAGAACCTTGTGAGAAGGCCAATCCGTTAATGGATTTGGAGCCTGATGAACCCGAGCGAGTGCTTGAACCGGATGAGCCGCTCATCATAGAACCGCCCAGCATGAGAATACCCGCAGCACAGCCGACAAGGATTACGCCAAGTAAAAACAGTATTAGATAGAGATGCCATTTTCTTAACCATAGCCCGAGTAATCTTATTTTCTTATATGCTTTTTTTGTCTCCATAAAAACCTCCCTATAATACTTATCACGAATTCTCCGGCATATAACCTACTACTTTAGTATACTCGCCGTGTCAGGTTATGTGCGGAGTTAATTATTTACCAAATTCCTTTTTAGTCTGCTCGGCTAATTTTATTAATAATTGTTCCTGAGCATTGGATAGAATTAAAGTCTCTATTTTATCTAAGTTGTCAGGACAGAATTGCGGAGGCATAACCACAATTGCTATACTGGAACTGCGTTCTAAATAATTTAAGCCCCCTTCTACCTTGAAAGGATATTCATAAGAATAAATAGGCGTGGCAAAATCAGGTGATGAAGCCACATCCAAAAATGAGACACTGGCGATAATTTCTATACCGTAGTCGATATCCGCTCCCCAGAGACTCGGAACACCTAAACACAACCACATTGCACTGTTACCTAAAACAGCGTCGTTTTTACCGATACAATAAAGCCGTGCTTTTTTCACAGAGACATTCATCAATAAAGTGGCTTTTTTAGCCCGAGCTTCTCTTATCTGTAATTTTTTATTCGTATTGTCGGTAGCAGTCTTTTTCTTGCTACCCTGTGCCTGAGGCAGATCCGCCTTTGGCGGAGATGTTGATAACTTCTCTATGCTTTTGAAGACATTATTAGTTTGAAATATTTGGAGTAATTGCTTGGAAAAATGATCGGGGTCAATATTAAGGACTTTTTCGCCAGTAACAGCATTATTTCCTTGTTGAGTAGTTGGTTCTAATGCAATTACAATCGGAGCTAAAACAACCGTGTGGTCCAGATGACTCATAGATCGAATTCGTTCAATATCTTGAGTATTAGTTTTTAACGCATCGGTCAATTTAACAGAAGAACTACAGGAAATGAGAAAGAAGAGAGTGTAGAAGGTAGTGGTTAGAATATAGAGAATCCTAAGAGCAATATTTTTATGCATATTCTATTATTTATTAAATTAAAGAAGGCTTTTATTAATATTATAAATATACCAGAAGAAAATAAAAAGTCAATGATAATTTACAGAAAGAGTGAAAATTCTAAAGAGAAGATAGGGACAATAAACAATTTCCCGTAAACTATTTTAATGAAACGATATCTCTGGCGCAGCGAAAGCCGAGATAGTTAGTCCAGAATTGGTTGGTCGTACGGTTTTTTGGGGCAGGTGAAATACCTTCTTTTCGGACAGTCAGTCTGACTTCAGTGGAGAAACTTATCCAACTACCGCCGCGAATTACATGACTTTCACCAGTTGAAGGTCCTTTAGGATTATCAGTTATACGAGACTGATAATACAACGAGTCATAGTAATCAGCACACCATTCAGCAACATTACCGGCAATATCATAGCATCCATAAGGAGTTTTGTCCTGCTGGTAACTTCCTATCGGAGCAGTACCACAAGCATCATCACCGCTATTGGAAACCTTATCAATCCAGTCATTTCCCCAAGGATAAATCAGTTGTTTATTAGAGCGGGCGGCTTTTTCCCATTCGGCTTCGGTAATAAGTCTTTTTCGCGCCCATTTTGCATAATTTTCGGCATCTTTCAATGAGACCTGCACGACGGGATGTTGGAGTAAATTTTCTATTCCCTTACCGTCGCCATTCGGATCTTTCCAGCAGGCCCCTTTCACCTGGCTGAGAACCCCATCACTATAGACCCATCCAAAACCGGATGTCTCCGCGTCTGTTATATATTTATTATTTTCTATGAATTTCTTAAACTGTTCATTAGTTATTTCAAATTTATCCACATAATAATGTCCGACATTAACTATCATTGAAGGTCTCTCGTTAGTGTAACCATTATCATTACCTCTCATAAATTCGCCAGCCGGTATTAGAATCATTTCTGAAGCGTCTCTGATATTTTTAATTTGTAAAAACGACCGTGTATTAATATCTCTTTCTTCGGTTAACGGCTCTATTTCATAAAATCGCAGTAATGCTTTTTCCGTTTCTATTTTCAGACGTTCTATTTCAGAGAAATCGTCAGTATACTCTTTAGCTTTATCTAATAAAGAAAAAGCCTGCTTGAAGTTATTAAGCCGCGATTGTTCTTTGGCTTGGACAATCGTATTTCTGTAATTTTCCTCACGGGCTCTTTTTATTTCATCATAAGTGCTTGTTAATTTATCTTTAACCTTCTGAATAAACTTATTAGTTTCATTAGTCTTAATAAAATCCTTAAGTAGTTTAACTTTTTGTTGGAGGTTGTTTTCTCTATCTGCATCTGCAATGATTTTATCCACTGCACGGTTTTCTGCCGATATACGGGCGTCTTCCAATAATTTTTCTGCCAAAGGTAGGCAGTCGCTTTTAGAATAAAGCGCTTTAAAACGATTATAAAGACGTCTCATTTCTTCTAAATAATTATTTTCCTGAGAGATGTTCCAGATACGCATCTGTAAATATGTTGCAGATGGGGGAATAATTTCATCGTCAAGTTCCATTAGTTTATCAGTTTCACGATGAGCTGCATTATAATCATTAGATTGTAAACTTTGAATAATCAGATTAAATTTCTGATGCTCTTTGGTTTTGGAGTCTTCAATAGGTTTTAGAGTCTCTGACTTCATTGCCTCGCTTAAACGAATTCGCTCCCGTTTATCTATCTCGTTCTGGACAAGTTTTAATAGTTGCACAGCCGGATTATAATCAGCTTTTTTATTTAAGATGTCATCAAGAATTTTTTTACTCTCGTCAAATTCATTATTCCGGTAAAGTTCCGATGCTTTTTGATAGAGACCTTGTATTTCTTTAAGAAGCGGGTCTTCTTGAGCCGAGGTGTTTTGATTATCAATTGGAGGTGGTGGAGGAATTTTGGATGTACCAATATTATTGTTTGTCGGTTTCGTTGTAATTTCAGGTTGTAATGGTTTTTTATTGAAAACGGCCAACCATAAAACTATTACACCAGCAACAACCAATGTTGATAAAACTGCACTGGTAATAATAATTTTCCTTTTCTTTCGCTGCCCTAATCTAATGGCTGAACTTGATAGTAGCATTGTAGCTTCAGCACTTGCGGAAGAACCCCTCGTGGGGTCAATTTTAGCATGAATAAGCGGTTTAGATTTCTCAAAAGCGTCAATGTCTTCTAATAGTTGAAGTGGATTAGCATAACGGCTATTGGGGTCTTTCTGGATGCATTTCATTATAATGGCTTCCAACTCAACAGAAAAATCCGCTACTTCATGAGAAATCATTAATGCAGTATCATAGATATGATGACGAATCATACTCACGGCACTTTCACCCTCAAAAGGTATTCTGCCTGCGGCCATCTCATAAAGAACAATTCCAAGAGAATATATATCAGAACGAATGTCAGCTGGGTTCCCCATCCCTTGTTCCGGAGAAATATATTTAGGAGTGCCGATAACCGTTCCAATAAGGGTAGCTTCCTGGTCTTCGCGGACTAATTTAGCCAAGCCAAAATCCATCACCTTAATCTGAGTATCTTTAAGATTGAGATCCGTTATAAATAAACTGCCTGCCCGACTGGCAAGGTCAGGCGGGGCTGATTTATCCTGTTGCGGAGAGGGAGAAATAATTGATGAGGAAAAAGCAACCATTATATTAGCAGGCTTAATATCACGATGAACAATCTGGGCTGGTGAACTCCAGGCAGATTTTAATGCCTTGGCAACAGACTCTGCAACATGGGTAATTTCTTCTATCGAAAAAGTACGATGCTTTTCTATTAATTTAGACAGAGGAGTCCCCTGAACATATTCCATTATAAAATAATGAGAGCCCTGATATTCTCCGGCACTGTAGACTTGAATAATATGTTCTTCGGCTAATTTAGCAAGGCATTCGGCTTCACGGCGGAAT
>JAZDFP010000285.1:0-3942 GCA_043807745.1 Planctomycetota bacterium | reverse complement strand
ACGGGCAGCCCAGGAAAATAACTACTGCGCCCCTTTAGTTAATGATTCACTTACTATCAAAATTATTGATGGACGTCATCCGGTTTTAGAAAGAGTGCTGGAGGATAAATTTATCCCTAATGATATATATCTTGGCTCAGTTAGAGATAACCCCGCCGCCTCTGGTGAACCTCTCGCCAAAGACGAGGAGGGACAACGAATAATAATCCTTACCGGACCAAATATGGCTGGTAAATCTACATATATCAGGCAAATAGCTTTAATAGTTCTGATGGCACAGATGGGCAGTTTTGTTCCTGCCAAAGAAGCAATAATCGGTATTGTTGACCGTATTTTTACAAGGGTGGGCGCATTTGATGAATTAACCAGAGGCTCAAGCACCTTTATGGTTGAGATGAATGAAACCGCTAATATTCTTAATAATGCAACTAAACGAAGCCTGATTATCCTTGATGAAGTAGGCAGAGGCACTTCGACATTTGACGGAGTCCGTATTGCCTGGGCGGTTACAGAGTATATCCACGACAATCTCGGCAGCCGAACACTCTTTGCAACACACTATCACGAACTCACCGAACTGGCGCTTATTTTACCATCAGTCAAGAATTATTGTATTGCGGTCAAAGAATGGGGCGATAAAGTAATATTTACCCGTAAGATTGTGGCAGGCGGCACTGATAAAAGTTACGGAATCCACGTAGCCCGTCTGGCCGGATTGCCTGAAGGAACAATAAAACGGGCGCGGCAGATTCTCGCTCAACTTGAAAAACAGGCATTTGATGCACAGGGCAAACCATTATTGGACGGCGGTATCCATAAACTTAAGACTGCAGACCTGGACCAATTACCACTCTTTAGTTCACTCCCCCATCCGGTTAGTGAAGCGCTTAAAGGAGTTGATATAAATAATCTTACACCCATTCAGGCACTGGAAAAACTATCAGAAATAAAGAAACTGCTTTCTGATAATTCGGAGACTACTGAAAGATGACCAAAAATAAGTCCATATTTATTGGTTTAGTTTTAATAATCCTGGGTATTTTTATCTTTATTGAGTATGTCTATTACTCTTCAACCAGATCATTAAAAGTTTCTTCACATAACCCAATCACTGATAACCAAGAAGCAAAGACACAAAAACCTCCTTCACATTCTGATATGGCTACATCTCCACCCCTCACAAAAACTACATCATCTATCATAAAACAAGATTACCAGCCGACTGAAACGGAAAAGTTATTTTATCGCACAGTAATAGAATCTCTTAAACCTAAACAAATCCCAAAAGGATATGATGATGGCAAAATACGGTGGTATAAAGAAACATATAAAACATTTCCTCCGCGAAAACCATACCCTGCACACTCAATTATGTGCCTTCAAGCAATGCTGAAACAACACTCTGAATCACCTTCCGAGAATTTGCGGGAAGCGATTGAGAGATACCAAGAAGAAATTAAGCAATATTATGATTCAGTATCTTATTCCAAGCAGTATTATCAGGAAATGATTATGAACCTTCAAGAAATCATTAAACAATATCCTGGTTCATCATACACTCCTCATTATCAGGAAACCCTTGAACTTATAAGACAGATGCAGAAAAAAGAGGAAGAATTTTATGATAAATATTATGTAAGTGGAGGAGTGATGACAATACCTAATCTATGTTATCGCGACGACCAGCGTTGGGGTAGCACAATACCTCTTGACGAAATGATTAATTGTTATATCTATTGTCTAAGATATTCTTATTTTTATAAGACAACACAATATAAGATGTACTTTGGAGATGGTATGTATCCGTACGGGGTAGATTCTAATGCCCCAATGTTATCTGGTGTAGAATTAGTAAAAATAGGTATTGATGCAGTGCCATCACTACTTAACATACTTGAAGACCGAAGACCCATTATTGCAGTTGACGATACGGATAAACTTCCAGTAAAATTCTACCGTTATCAAGATGCGGCTGTAGAAATATTAGAACATATCGCCGAACGACCATTTCCTGTTCAATTTGCTGAAGACAAATATTTCTCCGAATACCTCTCCAAACAAACACCAGAAAATAAGCAAAAGATTCTTACTGATATTAAGGCTTGGGTGGAAGAAAGTATGAAAAATCCTACCATACCTGAGGAACAAACACCGATAAGTAATGATAAAAAATAACGGTAACCTGGAGACACAATACATATTAATTATTTACTGAATAAAGAAATGAGTTGTATCCCCAGATTAAAATAAATATGAAAAACCTTTTGTATTATGTAATAGCGGTCTTGTCATTGGTGGCGTTTGTTACTACCTTTAGAAAGTTCTTGAACAATGTGAGAACTAATATGTTTATCTTTACTAAGTCCATAATTTATGGGCTTGGTTTATTTCTACTTGCCCCGTTAGAAGCAATCCGATGCCAAGGAACCAGAATTATTAGTAGGTCTTTTTTCTTTACTGTGTTGCTTCTAACGGGGTTAATGTTCTTTCTAACGGGGCAGGTCGGTTGCGGCGGCGGCGGTGAAAACAGTAGCGATAGTTCTACTCCACCAGCGACATCTGCACCATCTGTAATAACCAATTCTGCCACCAACATTACCCAGACTTCTGCTACATTAAACGGGATTGTTAACCCAAATGGACTGGATGTTACCTCTTGCTACTTTGATTATGGCACCTCTCTATCGTATGGAATCACTGCAACTGTTGTCTCTCTCCCTATAAGTGGCACAAGTCCTATTTCTGTTACTGCAAACGTAATTTCATTATTATCAAGCACACCGTATAATTTCAGGGTGGTAGCGACCAATGCCGGAGGCACGACTAACGGCTTAAATCAGACCTTCACCACCAGCGCACCACCACCACCGCCTACCTGCACCACTAATGCTACTACCAATGTGACTTATAACTCCGCCACATTAAACGGCACTGTTAACCCAAATGGACTGGATGTTACCTCCTGTTACTTTGATTATGGCACCTCTCTATCGTATGGAATCAGTGCAATCGTTGTCTCTCTCCCCGGAAGTGGCACAAATCCTATTCCTGTTACTGCAAGCGTACTTTCATTATCATCAAGCACACCGTATAATTTCAGGGTGGTAGCGACCAATGCCGGAGGCACGACTAACGGCTTAAATCAGTCCTTCACCACCAGTGCACTACCACCGCCTACCTGCACCACTAATGGCGTTACTAATGTAATCTATAACTCAGCCACCTTAAACGGGACTGTAAATCCAAATGGAGTGAATGTTACCTCTTGCTACTTTGATTATGGAACCACTCTATCTTATGGAAGTCAACAGAACGTGGTTTCGCTCCCTGGAAGTGGCACGAATCCTATTTTTGTTACTGCAAATGTATTTTCATTATTATCAAATACACTCTATAAT
The DNA here is from genome assembly GCA_043807745.1 of Planctomycetota bacterium. Taxonomy (GTDB): domain Bacteria; phylum Planctomycetota; class MHYJ01; order JACQXL01; family JACQXL01; genus JAZDFP01. Next base: position 544 of record JAZDFP010000285.1, on the reverse strand, counting down.
TTTAAGATGGTAGCCACCAATGCCGGAGGCACAACTAACGGCAATAACCAAACCTTTACCACCACCGCTGCGCCCACCACGGCCGTGGATGACTATGTCTGGGTGGCAAATGCGAGTTCCAACAATGTCACCCGCATCCTGAAATCAGATTCCACCACGACCAATATTACGGTGGGAAGTAGCCCCATTGGAGTCGCGGTAGATAAAACCTATTGCTGGGTTGCAAATTATGGTTCTGCTAATATCACACGCATTACTAAATCACTTTTAGCCACGACCAATATTACGGTCGGAACTGAACCCTATGGAATCGCGGTAGATGAGACCTATTGCTGGGTAACAAATTGGGGTTCTAATAATGTCACCCGTATCCTGAAATCAGATTCCACTACGACTACTATTGCGGTCGGAACTGGTCCAGAAGGAGTCGCGGTAGATGGAACCTATTGCTGGGTGGCAAATTATGGTTCTTCTAATGTCACCCGCATCCTGAAGGCAGATTCCACCACGACCACTATTGCAGTCGGAACTAACCCCGAAGGAG
>JAZDFP010000284.1:0-2474 GCA_043807745.1 Planctomycetota bacterium | reverse complement strand
CGTCCGGATTGTCGCTGTCTAGTGATTATGCGCTGAGGCGTGTGCCATTGGCAGATGACGGGGCGGCTCTCGAGTCGCCCCCTTTTTTATTCACAGCAACAGTTTTACTTAATTTGTTTTAAATTTTATAATTAAAGAATGAAAAGACGTATCTTAATTATTATCGGTATTATTATTGTTGCCATTGCCGGCGGTTATTTCAGCTGGAATTATTGGCAATCAAGGCCGGTCAGCCATAAATTCGCCGGCCAGATTACGGAAATATCCAAAGATAAAACCCAAATTACATTAAACGGGACGTATTTTATTGATTCCACCGGAAAAGCCGATACTGCCGACCGTGCAGATGTTAAGGTGCTGTTTAATTCAGATACTAAATTTGTCGCAACCGCCTATCAGAGGCCGTCTCCGGAGGAATTAAAAAAAAATAACGGCGCTTGGGATATGACCAAGGTAAAAATTCAAACAATACAAGGATCTTTAAATAACCTGTTCACCGGAATGCCAGTGGTAGTGAAAACCAGTAAGAATGTGCTTGGGGATAATCAGATTACCGCTCAAGAAATTAATTATGTAACTATCACAGATTGATTACTCTGTTTTGCTTTTGTTCATTGAATATGGTATAATAAGCCTTGGTGAAGAGATAGCTCTTTTGCAATAAGTTTCAAGGAGAACTGCCATGAACCGTAAGACTACTGCGTCGTTCGCGTTCGCGTTCGTCGTCGTGCTCGGCGGTCTCATGTTGACTGCCTGCACTCCCAATCCGGCGGGACCGAGCGAGGCGAGACCAACTCCGGCGGGCTGCGCTGAATATCCAACCCGCGCCGAGTGTTCAGTGGAAGTTTATCCCCCGATCAGGGTCGTGTCCAGCGACGGTCTCGTTACCGTCACCATCACGAGGACATTGCCGGCAATAGGCGGACGACTTGTCGCCTACACAGGTCATGTGCCATCTCCGCTGGATCCTTCTTTCCCTCCTATTGATTCTGAAGGGCACTGTGGGATTAGCGGAACTTACGAATACAATGGCGAAGGGTTTCTGTATGTGTCACGCCCCTTGCCTTTGTGGGAATTTAGCGGGCCAGATCTCGTTCTGGGTTGGGGCGGGGACCGGAGCTTTAGCTCGGGAGGTCTAAGTCCGATATCAGGTCCAATACCCGAGATTGAAATTTGGATCGGGTACAAGAACTTTGGCAAATCGGACTGGGGGAGTCCGGACCTCACTTCCATCAAGATTCCGGTCAACTGGCAGTGATATTTCCTTGGAACTTCGGGACCTCGCAAGAGGTCCCTTCTTGTTGATAACTATTGTTTATTGCGAAGATAATTTATGATATAATAAAAAGATGAAGAGATATTACATATTTTTTATTTTATTATTCAGTTTTTTATTCTTTAACACGGCTTATGCTCTAATTAATAGTAAATATTGTTGTGATCCTCCTTTTGAATGCACGAGCTATACAATAGACCCGAGACAATGTTTCAGAACTATCCCTGGCGCGGATACTGCTAATTACCAGACATACCTTGGCCGTGTCCAGACCATAGTTAGTTACGCTGAAACCGCGAACAATTATGTCCGAACTGATTTTTGTCTTTTAACTGCGGACTACCTACATTTTGTAGCGTGCGATACCATCGGACCGGCCACAGATTTTGTGGTAAGTTTTCCTTGGGATATGGGAGGTAAGGAAGTTAATGCGCCTGACGCGCCTAACGGCAGCCCTGATAATCCGAATGACATTGATTTTTTATGGGTAGGGGTAAATGTAATGAACGCCGAGACCAGAACGAGCGCTTATCAGCAAGGCCGGCGAGTATCTATAGATGAATTTTACACCACGACTACTTCTTCTGTTCAGGCCGGGCAGGATATTGTAATTTGTTATAAAACATCCGAAGCAACCGGAGCATATATTTATACTGATATCCCCGGTAATGGGGGCGTGCGTGAATGGGGAATATATGCTAACACCCAGGCGTGCGACTACATCCCAACAACTTCTACGCCGGGAGTGGCGCGGTTCACGCTTAGCGCCAACGGGCCGGGAGGAAGCGGCCAGCAGACAATACGAACCGATCAGCCGAATTTAGATGGTAAAACGGATATTTATGTGACTATTGGCGGCCCTGGTCCAACACCTCCACCCTCGCCTCCTTCCTCACCTCCTTCCTCACCTCCACCTCTTTCTCCATTACAGCCCCCCGGTGTCGTAGGTCCCTGTATTAACGGTTTAGCGACAGCTAATGATCCTACAGTTGATGGCTATTGGCTTGATTTGTGCTATTCATGGGGCTCTGGCTGCGGCAAGCCTGCGGCTGATGCCTGGTGCCAGTCCAAAGGATTTTCAGACGGGTCAAGCGGTTCCCCGGCTTGGACATATAAAAGTCCCACCAAAACTATTGGTTCTGGAGACATATGCACTGGCGGAGGATGCGGAGCAATTACAAGTCTGCAATGTATATGC
>JAZDFP010000283.1:0-7108 GCA_043807745.1 Planctomycetota bacterium | reverse complement strand
TTGATGTTCTGACCTATTTTTATTCTGGTATGGTCTTCAAGAACCGGTTTTAGTTTAGATATGACTGAATTTACGGGCAATTGTTCCGGTGCGCCGTCGTAATTATGCCTTAAGGGAATATAAAACGCCTGATGTTCTTTTAATGATATGGAGATACCCACAATCTCAGCCGAGATGATATCCAAAGAAGTTGTTTCCAAGTCTATGGCAAATTCATTGCTCTTTTTTAAATCATTAAGCAGTTTATCAAATTCCTTCTCATCAATTATCAGATGATAATCATCATAAGAGATATTCTTGACAGGGGGGAGTTCCTTGAGGAATTTGGTGAATTCCAGTTCCTGGAATAGTTTTTTCAGTTTCTCGGTATCAGGTTCGCCGGGGCGGTAACTATCTATTTCCTTTATAAAAGCAAGGTCGCATTTAATCGTGCTTAATTCTTTACTGAGCCGCGCCTGTTTCTGGTTATCAGGGTTAGTCAGACTCTCTCTCAGTTTATCCTTTTTTACTTTGGCAATATTTTGCAACAGGTTTTCTAAAGATGAGAATTCCTTTATAAGTTCCACCGCAGTTTTCTCGCCGATACCATACACACCGGGAATATTATCACTCGTATCGCCCATCAGAGCGAAGACATCGGTTACTTTATCTCCGGTAACGCCGAATCGTTCCTTAACATCCGCCGGACCAATATGCTTATCTTTCATCGTATCCCATAAAGTTATTTTGTCCGAGACAATCTGTGTCAGGTCCTTATCGCCAGTAATAACCACAACCGAAAAACCGTCTTTTTCCGCCTTCTTGGCAATGCTTCCGATAATGTCATCTGCCTCATAACCGCTTTTTTCTTCGCTGGGGATATTCCATAACCTGACAATTTCCTTGATATAAGCAATTTGGGGTTTGAGTTCATCAGGCATCTCGGCTCTGGTTGCCTTATATTCCTTGTATAGTTCTTTACGGAAGGTTGGACCAGGCGCATCAAAAACCATCACAATATATTCCGGTTTTGTCTCTCTTAAAATCTTCATTAGCATCGTGGTGAAACCGTATATCGCATTAGTCGGCAATCCTTTTGAAGAAGAAAGATTCCTGATGGCGTGAAATGAACGGTAGATATATGAAGAACCGTCTATCAGAAAGATTTTCTTGTCCTTAGTCATACCGGGTATGGTATCAAAATATAGAACAATTGCAATCTTTTTGCCCCGTTAGAAAATGCAACCACGAATTAACACAAATACACACGAAAAATAGTCGGATAAAATAAATTCCTGATTATCGGTGTTCATTCGTGGTTACGAAGTTTTCCTGCTACGGTCTCAGCACCACCACCCTAAACCTATCCTCATACACAGCCGGAGTCCGCAGGGTAATTTGAACCGAGCCATCTGCTTACAGGTTATAAGTGCAAACCTAGCAGAAGCAGTTTGCCAAGCGGCTTAAAAGATAGAGAGATTATAGTGTTTTTAAGGGAAAAGGAAGTGATGTGTAGGTATAGTTGGGCCGGGCGTGTCCAAATGGATATCCTTTGATTCCGTTTCGCCCCATTAAAGTGGAATATGAACGGTGTTGATAGTCAAAGGAGATAAGATTAAAATAGAAACCTTGTCAACAGTCTCATTATAAATTAGGTAATCAGTTGAATCTAATGTCAAAATACCAGAATAAAACGCATAGCCCGCCCATAACCCAGGTATATACCAGATAAATGATAATATCGGATTTTGGTATTATTCGCAAAGCCCGGCATAAAAAACATAGCCCGGACATAACCAGAAAATATGCAATCCATAAAATAATACTATATTTCTCTATCATTGTATCATTACTATCTGTTATTTTTCGCTGACTTCTTCCAAGATACGTGCAATATCTTTATCTGCTCCAGCGATAATGATAATATCATCTGCTTCAAGTATATCCGTTTCCTTAGGAACAATATTGATTGTTTCTTCATATGCATCCGAATCAGATATGAAGTGTTTTCTCCTTTTTATTGCAATCAAATTAAAATTATATTTTTTGGAAGGCAGCATATGTGAAAGCGGCTTACCGACAAATTTCTTGAACACTTCTATTTCAACTATACTGTAACCCTGGATTAGTTCAAAGTAACTTTTCAAAGAGGTGAATAAAATACGGTGCGACAACTGTTCGGCTGAATTTTCTTCGGGCTGGATAACCTCATTAGCACCGATAAGTTTCAAGATGCGCGCATGAGTGGCATTGGTAGCCCGGGCAATGATTTTGGGGATACCTAATCGTTTTGCCAGAACAACCACCAGTGCGTTGGCTTCAAAATTACCGCCCATAGCAGCAATAAGCACGTCAGATTTATCAATGCCCTGGGAGCGCAGGTCTTTTTCGTCTGTGGCATCAAGTTTTACAGCCAGGCTGACGTCGTTTTTGACATCCTCAATGATGTCAATATTGGTATCAACCGCGATAACTTCGGCGCCCCGGCTGGCTAATTTCAGCGCCAGTGCTTTACCGAATTCGCCTAAACCGATAACAGCGCATTTCATATTCAAACCTCCTCTGGTAAATATTATGTTAAGATTAAATTTTCATCCGGATACTGGTATTTAGCCCGAGCAGTCCGATGAATGATGCTCAATAAAATCATCAATGGGCCGGTACGACCGATGAACATCATTATACACAATAGCAGTTTCCCTCCGGCGCTTAGGCTGAAAGTGATTCCGGTACTGAGCCCCACCGTACTTAATGCTGAAATCGTTTCAAATAACGCATTTTTATATGTAACCTGCGGGTCGGTAATCATCAGCAGGAAAGAAAATGTAAAGGCACATACCGCATACAATACGGTTATCGAAACAGCCGTATGCACAACGATTTTAGGTATGGTCCGTTTTATCATTTCCACGTGTTCGCGATGGCGCATCATCGAATAAACCGTTGCCAGCAAAACAATAAAGGTTACGGTTTTGATGCCTCCGCCGGTGGAAAGCGGTGAAGCACCGATAATCATCAATCCAATCAGCAGTATTAGAGTCGGCGGTTTTAGATTATTGATGTCAACAGTATTGAAACCGGCAGTTCGCGCGGTAACTGATTGGAAAACTGAACTCGTAATTTTCTGGGGCAATGGTTTGTCTTGGAGCGTATTATGGTATTCCAGCCCAAAAAACAGAAGAGCTCCTCCAACGATAAGAATCATCGTAATGAATAATACGATTTTGATTTGGACCGAAAGTCGTGAAATATTTTCAGTGTCCCGGCGCGATTTCAGCCAGCGTAATCTCCTGAAAAATGGTAATGTTGAAATTCTGAATTGGAGAAGATTCATTATAACGGGAAATCCCAGTCCTCCGAGAACAATAAGCGAAATGACAGTAAAATTGAGAAATAAATTATTCGCATATGACATGAGATTGGTCGATTTCAGGGCAAAACCGGCATTACAGAAAGCGGAGACGGAGTGGAAAACACTCCATTTCAGGCGTCCGTCGTAATCCATGCCCGGTTCATTCCATAACTGGAAAAGCAGCACCGCACCCACCATTTCGATAAGGAACGTGATAAAAAAAGTATAAGCAAGAAATTTACCAAGTTGACCAATAATATCGTAGTTTAAGATATCACGCAAAATAACCGTTTGCCGAACACCCAAAAAACGTTGTTGCAACAGGCTGAAAAACATGGTGAAAGTCACCAGACCCAAGCCACCCAGTTGTATCAGGAAAAGAATCATCATTTGTCCGGTTGTGGAGAAATCATTACCCGTATCCCTGATAGTCAAGCCTGTCACGCAAGTAGCGCTGGTTGCGGTAAATAAAGCATCAAGTGAGGTAATCGGCTGCTCACTTGAGGCGCTTGCTTTAGGGAGCAGTAGAAAAATAGTTCCCAGAATGATAAGAAATAGATAACTGAAAAGCAAAATGGTAGCAGGTTTTATGGCCAGAGAAGCGATTAGAGCATTAAACCGAGCGAAACTCAGTATAAGATGAAAAACAATGTAAATCTGTATTAAAACAATATAAACTTCAGTCATACGGGTAATATGCAGTCCTTCAAAGATTTTTCTCAGTAATACAGGAGCCGCAAAATAGGTGGCGCCCAGCTGTAGAAAGAAAAGAGCCACAAGCGTAATTTCCAGCCAGTAAGACTTAAAGTATATTTTCTTGTTACGTGCAACGAGCCAATTTAAAAGGATATGAAGAATGAAAATGATAACCACGCCGACATCAACCTTATGAAGAATATTCCTGGTTTGTTCCGATATGAAAAATCCATATTCCAGAAATAGAGAAACTACGCCGAAAAACATTGCGACACGAAGAACATACCATGATATTTTTCCAAGAAGTGTTTGTTGCGGATGCTGTATAAAAAGCATTTTTTATACTTAATAATTCATATTAAAATTAACGGTGGTAATATTCTTATAGTTTTTGATGTATTTCAAAAGTAACAACAGAAAATTACGAGCAACAGCACCAAATCCAAGAATAATCACTTCACTTTTTTATTAAGTACGACATATTATAATGCAAAGTCAAGGATATTTTTAAATGCTTTTGCGTCTATTTTATAATCTGCTATGTTGTTAAGAACAAAGTTATTGGAGCAAAAGGCAATGCCGATACCGGCAAATCTGACCATACAAATATCGTTTTCGCTGTCGCCTACGGCAATAATGTTACCCAACGGTATATCATACTTGGCGGATAATTTCAGCATTACATTACTCTTGCAGAAATTATGAGCGCATTTGCTTTCATCGGTGCGGATAAAATGAGAAGGCACTTTTACCTCGCCGGTCGCAATGCTGTTACTGAATTCCAGTTCGTTGGCAATGGCAAAATCAATGCCGAGTTTGTTCTTGAGGTGCTGGGCAACCGTATCATAACTGTCGCTGATAATTCCGACAATATAACCCCTTTTCTTTAATTCAGCGATTACTTCCATGGTATCAGGCACTGAGGGTATTTTGTCCACCAATGAGAGTATCTGGGCGATATTCAAGCCCTTGAGGTTCTGGGCAATGAGTTTTGTTAAAAGCCATGAGTCGGAATTGGTGGCGAGAATTTTGACCAATTCTTTTTCAAAGTTAAATTCTTTAGCCGCCTCATAGACAAACCTGCCCTGAAGGATGGTATTGTCCATATCAAAAATAATCATCTTCTTTAACGGAGCCAGTGATTCCTTAATTGCCAGTTCCATCTGGTCCCTGATAATATTGATGGTTTCTAATGAATCCAGAGAGAAATCAGGGTTGGTTTTAGTCCTTTTTAAGATAGCCCGTGATACCTCACGCGACATCTTACCCAATTCGCGCCACTGCTTCATCTTGTTCTCAATCCGGCCGATATTCACTTCTTTAATCCGCGCCTTGATTTTGAGCATATCCAGGAGTATGCCGATATCCATGCCGTAATCGTTCTCAAACTCTATCCGCTCAAAGAATGACTTCTTACCCGCGATAATTCCGCTTAAGGGTTGGGAGAATTTCAATGCCTCAGGCATAAGCAAACTCAAAAGCGGCTTGGCAACTAATTCGGTTACCCGGCCGGCTTCTCTGCCGAATGTTGATTTGACAAAATCCGTCTCATCCTTGATAAGCGGTTCGGTAAGACGCTCCACCACATCGTCGGCATAGTTGGAGATATCGCCATCCAGATAAACGACGATTTCATTACGCGCTACCAGAAGCCCGTCTTTCATAGATGCGCCCTTACCTATCTTGGTTGAGGTGATAATACTTGCACCCGATTCTTTGGCTGCCTCTACAGTTTGGTCAAGTGATTTATCATCAATCACAATGACTTCGCTGACATTCTTGGATTTACGGGCAAGTGAGACAATCTGTGAAACGGTTTTTTCCTCATTAATGGTCGGGATAATTACAGAAATCATTATTTATACCTTTTCTAAAGGATTTGCTTCAAAACAAAATGAGCCACCAGCCAGAGCACAATACTACTAATGGATAAAATAATAATGTATCTGCGGGCGGAAATTAGTCCGGCTTTATATTCTTCCATCTTCTGTTTAGGTGGACGGTCAAGGAACCGAGCTATAATAATGATAATTAATAGACCACCGTAGATAATATCCAATACACCGGGGAAAGAAATCTGCGGTGTGAAAACAATAACGACTGCACAAAGAAACAAGAACGTCGGCCCCAGGGCAAACCAGAAAACTCTGGCAAAACAGCCAACCACACTGGTTATTTCTTCTTCTTGACTCATATTAAAAACTCCTTATGACGTCTTGGCGCCATTACTCGCCTGATGACGAGATAATGCATTCCAAGAGGTTGACTACGGAAATTAACGGAATTCAAGGATGGTTTTTAATACGGCGGATCGCGGGGAAGAGGAGGAAATTGAGGAAGATTAATTACTTGCTTTATCCGATTATTATTATCTTTAAGTAAGTTTTTTATATCAAACATACTAAACGATATGTTATTTTATATTTTTATCATTGTCAAGAAATAATTATTTTTTAATAGTATAGGAAAGTATAAAATTTAGCCACAAAGACACCAAGACACGAAGAAGAAAATAACAATTATTCTTAGTGTCGGAGTTTATCCCACTGGGATGCCTTCGTGGCAGAAGTTATACCTAACGGTATTCTATTTAATAGTATCCCGTAGGGACGAAGTTTTCCTCGTGGGACACATTCAATCCCTTACATCCCGTTATATTATTGCCCTGCAAGGCGCTATTTTCCTGAATTAAATATTAATTCCGTGTCCGCTTCCATCCTGCCATTTCCGTTTGTATTTTGCCAGTAATTCCGGGGACACCTTAATTATTTATTCCCCACCCTACCATTTCCGCTTTTGGATGTTTACACTACTTTTATTTTTTTCCTTCGTTTTGTAGTGTATGGTCCAGATTCTTTATTTCTTTACTTAGAATCGGGATTTCTCGTTCGGCTTTATTAAGCATCTTGAGAATAGCCCGCCGCCATTTGGGCGGTAATGAATCAAATAAATCACTGATTTCCTTTTTGTCAACAATGACCGAGGTGCAGACGGCCTGTTGCAGGTCTTTTAAGGACTTGTCCGGTTTGCGCCGACGCGCCGCAATGACCAATTTATGCAAGCAAAAATTTGCCGGATGGG